>JBKJMY010000164.1:0-5622 GCA_046596115.1 Arenimonas sp. | reverse complement strand
CTCGAGTTCAGCACGCAGGCGCTCGAATCCCGGGCGCGTGATGATCGCCGTCGAGTGTTCGGGCGGTGGGGGCCAGCGGGACACGCTGGCGCCTCAGCGCTTCTTGCCGCCGAAAATCCCGCCGAGCACGCCGCGCAGTATCTGCCGCCCCAAGCCGGAGGCGACCGTCCGCGTCACCGACTTTGCGGCCGCTTCGACCATGCCCTGGCGACGGCCAGTGCCCCAGAGCACTTCGCTGATCTTGGACTGCGGCTCGGCGGCGGGCGCACCCTGCTTTCCCCCGGAGCGTGCAGGCTTGTCAACCAGGGGCGGCGCGTCGGCAGCCTTGTGTTCGGCGCGGGCCGCAAGCATCTCGGCGGCAGATTCGCGATTGATCGCAGTGTCGTACTGTGAGCCGACCGGACTCCGGGCGCGGATGAGATCGCGCTCTTCCTGGGTGATGGCGCCCATGCGGCAGCGTGGCGGACAAATCCAGGTGCGCTCGACCGGCATCGGGATGCCTTTGTCCTGCAACATCGACACCAGTGCCTCGCCGGTGGCAAGTTCGGAGATCACCTGGGCCACGTCGAGTTTCGGATTGGGCACAAAGGTTTCCGCGGCAACCCGCACTGCCTTCTGGTCACGCGGCGTGTAGGCGCGCAGCGCATGCTGGATGCGGTTTCCCATCTGGCCGAGGATCACGTCGGGCACGTCATCGGGGTTCTGCGAGCAGAAGTACACGCCCACGCCCTTGGATCGGATCAGGCGCACGACCTGTTCGATACGCTGCTGCAGCGCCGGCGGGCAGTCATCGAACAGCAGGTGCGCCTCATCGAACACGAATACCAGCTTGGGCTGCTCCAGGTCGCCGACCTCGGGCAAGGTTTCGAACAATTCCGACAGCAACCAGAGCAGGAAGCTGGAATACAGCCGCGGCTTCATGATCAGCTGGTCAGCGGCAAGCACATTGATGACACCGCGGCCGGACATGTCCTGGCGCATCAGATCGCTCAACTTGAGCGCGGGCTCACCAAAGAAGGCGTGTCCGCCTTCCTGCTCGAGCCGCAGCAGCGCCCTTTGGATGGCGGCGACCGATGTCGGGCTGACCAATCCGTATTTCTGCCCGACGTCGGCCTTGTTGTCGACCAGGAAGTTCAGCAGGGCGCGCAGATCATCAAGGTCCAGCAGCAGCAGGCCCTGGTCATCGGCAAGCTTGAACGCGATATCCAGCACGCCTGACTGAACTTCGTTCAGTTCGAGGATGCGGTTGAGCAGCGTGGGTCCCATTTCCGAGACGGTGGTGCGCACCGGATGCCCCAGCTTGCCGTACATGTCCCAGAACACCACCGGATTGGCTTCGTTCACGTAACCGTCGATGCCAATCTGTGTCACGCGCTGTGCGATCCGGTCGTTCATGGTGCCGGCCATCGCCAGTCCTGCGATGTCGCCTTTCACGTCGGCGAGGAACACCGGCACGCCCATGCGCGAGAAGCCTTCGGCCATCACCATCAACGACACGGTTTTTCCGGTGCCGGTTGCGCCAGCGACGAGACCGTGACGGTTTCCGTACTTTCCACGCAACCAAACGGAAGTTTCACCCTTGCCGATCAAGATGTCTGCCATGATTTCGCCTTCGTTTCCGGATGCTTTGCGTTCGGTCGATTCTAGAGGCTCGGCGCGCGCTCCGATACGCTTGCCGCACCGTGCCGCCTCCCGATACCCTGCCTGTACCCACGGCCCCCCGGATGATGATGACTTCCCGACCCCTTTATCTGCTTCTCCTGCTTGCCGCCTTGCCGGCAACTGCCGCCCGCATCGACAAGCACGCCCCGCTGTACCAGGCCATGGATGCCGCCAGCCAGAGCTACCGCGAAGATCGCATCAAGCTCAAGGGTGGCGACGAGACTGCCATGGCCCGGATGTCGAAGTCGCTGGAGGACCTCGAGGACCTGGCACAGAAGTGCCTGCGGCAGCGGGGCTGCGACAGCACCCGTGTGTTCACCCAGTACGAGACGCTGCTCAAGTCCGCAGATCTCGGCCCGCAGTCCGACCTGATCGGCGAGGACGATTGGGATGACACCGTGTCCGATCCCGACCACGTGGTGTCGCCGATCGTGGCGGCTTCGCCCCAAGCTGCACGCAGCATGACGCTGCTCAACGACGGACACGACTTCGACAAGATGGTGGAAGTGAATGAGCCGATACAGGCGGCCATCCGCGAATGGCTCACCTCCCAGCGCGCCTTCCTCATTGATGCCTGGGAAAACTACCAGTACATGCGCTACCTGATGGCGCCCGAATACCAGCGCTCCGGCCTGCCGGAGGCATTGCTGTTCGGGATCATGGCCAAGGAGTCGGGCGGCAAGGTGCATTCGGTGTCGCGCAGTGGTGCCAGTGGCCCGCTGCAGTTCATGCCCGCCACCGGTTCACGCCTGGGCCTGTTCCGCGATGGCACCGGCTTCGATTCGCGCTTCGATCCCAGGGAATCGGCCCGCGCCAATGCCGCCTACATCAATGAGCGCTTCGGCGAACTGAACCGCAGCATCGAGTACACCGTCGCTGCCTACAACGGCGGTGAAGGTCGCGCGCAACGACTTTACGCGGCCAATGGCGGCGCCAGCCTGTGGTCGCCCCAGGTGATGGCGCAATTGCCCCCGGAGACGCGCGATTACGTGCCTGCGGTGATCGCCGCCGCGTGGCTGTTCCTGCATCCGCGGAAGTACGGCCTGGAGTTTCCCAAGCTGGACACCACGCCCAGCCAGTTCACCCTTGCCCGCGCGACCTCCATCAACGAGCTGACCATTTGCCTTGGCAATGGCGGCAGCCGGGATGGCTGGTTCCGCGTACTGCGCAACCTCAACCCGCGCTACGAAGCCAGTGCTTCGATCCCGGCGGGCACCACGCTGCGCGCCCCCAAGCGCGTGGCCACGCTGTATGTGCGCAGTTGCATCCAGGGCACGCACGCGGACCTAGCGCGTCAATTGGTGAATGCCAACAAGATGGCCCTGCCCGCGGAAATCAGTCCGCCGCCGGGGTCGGCGACCGTTTCCGAGGCAATTGCCCGCGGCGACAATGGCAAGCAGTCGAGTCGTGACAAGGCCGGCTCGAAGAAGAGCAAGCGTTCGCCCAGCTATCGCGTACGGGCCGGTGACAGCTTGATGGCCATCGCGCGGGAGCACGGGTGCGATCTGGCCGATCTTGCGAAGTCCAACAGGATCCAGTCGCCTGCGTATAGGATCCAGCCCGGACAACACCTGAAACTGGAAAGCTGCAACGACTGACGCTCGCCCCGAAGCAGGCCCACGGGCCCGCAACGGGAGCGCGCGAACTTGCTCAGACCAGCGCGTCCCAACCCGGACGTGCTGCAAACCGGTTGCCATACCGTGCGGCCAGCACTTCCAGGCGCGCCTTCAGCGGCGCGGCGCCGACGCTGCGGATGTAGTTGATCGGGCCGCCCCGGAACGGTGCGAAACCCGTGCCGAAAATGACGCCGGCGTCGAGCAAGTCGGCGTCACCGACCACGCCGTCGTGCAGGCAGGACACCGCTTCGTTGAGTAGCGACAGCACCAGCCGGTCTTCAAGGTCATTGGGTACCTGGTAGTCGGCGGGAACCGCGGGTTTGACCGGCTTGTCGTTCTCCCACTTGTACAGGCCCTGGCCATCCTTCTTGCCGCGCTTGCCGGGCTCGACCGTCAACGTGGCCGGCAGCGACTGGCCGTGGAAGTCGGCCATGATCTTGCCGACCGAGGCTGCCACGTCCAGACCGACGGTATCCACAAGTTCGATTGGCCCCATCGGCATGCCGAACTTCAGCGCGGTCTTGTCGATCACCGGCCCGGGAATGCCTTCGCTGAACGCGATGAGCGCCTCCTGCATGTAGGGGGCGAGGATGCGATTGACCAGGAAGCCTGGCGTCCCGGCGACCGGAACCGGCAATTTGTCGATTGCGCGGCAGAACGCCGCCAACCGTCGCTCAATGTCCGACGCCATGAAATCGTGGCGGACGATCTCCACCAGCGGCATCAGTGCCACCGGATTGAAATAGTGCAGCCCAGCGAAATTGGACTGCCGCTTGAGCCCGGCGCGCAGTTCGGTCAGCGGGATCGAGCTGGTGTTGGACACCAGCAGGGCGTCCGGCTTCATTGCTTCCTCAAGCCGCGCATACAGCGCGCGCTTGGCCTCCAGGTTTTCGAAGATGGCCTCGATCACCAGGTCGGCCTTGGCCACGCCAGCGCCCTCCACGTCGGCGACGAGGCGTTCGCTGGTGGCTGCCCGCTTGGCCGGATCCTTGATCCGCTTCTCGAACAATTTGGCGGCCCGGTCCATCGCCGGTTGCACGTACTGCATCTCACGATCCTGCAGGGTCACTGTGAATCCGCGCAGCGCGCACCAGGCCGCGATATCGCCGCCCATCACACCGGCGCCGACCACATGGACGTGGGAAATGCCGTGATCCTTGCCGCCCAGGCCCTTGAGCCGATCCATCAGGAAAAACACGCGCACCAGGTTGCGTGCGGTCGGCGAGTCGGCCAGCTTGACCACCGAGCGCGCCTCGGCCTTGAGTGCCGCGCGCACCTCGAGTCCGCCACTGCGGCGCCAGGTCTCGATCAGGGCGAACGGGGCAGGGTAGTGCTCTTTGCGCACCTTGCGCGCCACCGCCTTGACCAGTTGCGGCGCAAGCAATTGCCGCGCCGGCCAGGTGTTGGTGATCCAGCCAAGGAAGCGCTGCTTGAATCCACGCGTCGTTCCGCGCTGGGCCAGCCCGATGGCCGCATCCAGGAGCATGGATGGTTCCACGACCTTGTCCACCAGCCCGATCGCCCTGGCTGCGGCGCCGGAGAAATTTCGCTGGGTCAGCATCATGTCCATCGCCGCGGGCGCGCCGATCAGTCGCGGCAGGCGGACGCTGCCGCCCCAACCCGGATAAATGCCCAGCTTCACTTCGGGCAGGCCGATCTTCGTCGACGGATCATTGCTCGCCACCCGGTACCGGCAAGCCAGCGAGAGCTCGGTGCCACCGCCCATGCAATGGCCGTGGATCGCCGCCACCGTCGGGCAGCGCAACTCGGCCAGTCGCTGGAAAAGCAATTGGCCGCGGCGGATCCAGTCTTCGGTCAGCCCGCGCGCCGCGATCTCCTCGAAGCCCTTGATGTCCGCGCCCGGGATGAACCCGGCCGCCTTGGTCGACCGGATCACCACGCCCTTGGGCAGTTCGATTTCGATCCGCTCCAGCATCCGCTCAAGCTCGTCGAGAACGGCCCGCGAGATCGCGTTCACGCCCTGGTCGGCGCGGTCGAGGTTCAGCACCAGGATGCCGTCGCTGCGCAATTCCGGCTTCCAATGGATGAGGCGAAGTCCGTCGAACATGCGGGTCCATACGTTGGAGTAGGGGAAGCACGTATCATCCCGTCAGCTACTTCCCCGGTCAACGGCCGGGTGAACGGCGCCCGCCGCGGCACCTGCGTGGCTTAACATCCAATTGCCCGGAACTTTCGCGGCAGGCATGAGTCAGTATTGCGGCCCCACTGGCCGCCAGGAGCAGCGGCCCGGATGGGCGAGAACGAACTCGACCTGGAACTGGTCAAACGTGTGCAGCGTGGCGACAAGACGGCCTTTGACCTGCTGGTGCTCAAGTACCAGCAC
>JBKJMY010000003.1:0-7083 GCA_046596115.1 Arenimonas sp. | reverse complement strand
CGCGGTTTCCTCGATGTCGCTGCCCTTGGTGGCGCGCGAGGAGTTGACGTCGATCGCAGTCAGCGCTTCGGTCTGGTCAACCACGATCGAGCCGCCGGACGGCAGGCGGATCTGCCGCTCGTACGCGTTCTCGATCTGCGATTCGATCTGGAACCGGTTGAACAGCGGGATGTCGTCGGTATAGAGCTTGAGCTTGCGCAAGTTCTGCGGCATCACCGACTGCATGAATTCCTGCGCCTGCTCGTACATCAGGTCGGTGTCGACCAGGATCTCGCCGACGTCGGCACGCAGGTAGTCGCGCAGGGCGCGGATGATCAGCCGGCTTTCCTGGTAGATCAGGAAGCAGGCAGGCTTGCTCAGGGCAGCGTCGGTGATCGACTTCCACACCTGCAGCAGGTAGTTCAGGTCCCACTGCAGTTCTTCGGCATCACGGCCGACACCGGCGGTACGGATGATCACGCCCATGTCATCGGGAATGGTCAGCGCGTCCATCGCTTCCTTGAGCGCGGCACGGTCATCGCCCTCGATCCGGCGCGAGACACCGCCGGCGGTCGGGGAATTGGGCATCAACACCATGTAGCGGCCGGCCAGGGAGATAAACGTGGTCAGGGCTGCGCCCTTGTTGCCGCGCTCTTCCTTGTCCACCTGCACCACGACTTCCTGGCCTTCGCGCAGGATTTCCTTCATGCCGGCCTTGTTCGGGTCGACTCCGGGGATGAAATAGTCGCGGGAGATTTCCTTCAGTGGCAGGAAGCCATGTCGCTCGGCCCCGTAATCCACGAACGCCGCCTCGAGGGAGGGTTCCAGCCGGACGATCCGGCCCTTGTAGATGTTGGACTTCTTCTGTTCCTTCGAGGGCTGCTCGATGTCGATGTCGTAGAGCAACTGACCATCAACAATTGCCACCCGCAGTTCTTCCGCCTGCGTGGCGTTGATCAACATACGCTTCATTGTCGTTTCCTTGCGCGCTCAACCGCGAGGAACGCCGGGGTCCACGGCCGATCAGACACACCTGGAGCGCACGCGCATCCAGGCTTGGCAGAGACTTCCAGCGCTTCAAGTACCGAAGTCGGAACGACCCACGGGAGCGCTTGTACATTTGTTCTGTTAGTGGGTCCGGCAGACGCCGAGCGTCATCCGGTCTGGCACGTGGTGTCAGCACGAGGCGATATCCGTCTGCCTTCCCGACCGGCTAACATGGTCACCCCCAAGGGGTGTGGTAGCGGTGCGTTCCGGAATGCAAGTTCGCAGGCTTTCGGCCGACGGACGAGGCAAATCAGGGCGTTATCTCGCGTTTCGAGTGTATCAGTGGAGTCCCCGTGGCAGCAATCGAAGTCTCAGGTGGCGTGAAACAGGTGCGCGTGCCGGAGGATCGGGATGGCCAGCGGCTGGACAATTTCCTGCTTGGGCAGCTCAAGGGTGCACCCAGGAGCCTCATTTACAAGATCGTCCGCAGCGGCCAGGTCCGGATCAATGGCAAGCGCTGCAAGCCCGATTCCCGGCTTGCCGGGGGGGACGAAGTCCGTATTCCTCCGGTCCATCTCGATGCCCCGGGGACCGATCGCAAGCCATCCAAGGCCTTTCTCGAACGCCTGGCCGAGAGCATCGTGTTCGAGGACAAGGCCCTGCTGGCGCTGAACAAGCCCAGCGGGATTGCCGCCCACGGCGGCAGCGGCATCAGCTTTGGCGCCATCGAGGGACTGCGCGCGCTGCGGCCGGACGAGAGCTTCGAACTGGTCCACCGGCTCGACCGCGATACCTCCGGCATCATGGTGATCGCCAAGAAGCGCTCGGCGTTGCTGGAGCTGCAGGCACTGATGCGCGCCGGAGAGGACGAGGACGCACCGGACAAACAGTACCTGGCGCTCCTGCTTGGTCGCATGCCGCAAGGCACGATGACGGTCGAGGCGCCGTTGCTGCGCACGACCCACCGTGGCGGGGATCGCATCGTCCGCGTGGATCCGGCCGGCAAGGCTTCCACCAGCCATTTCAAGCTGATCGAGCGCATGGGCGGGCACAGCTTTTGCGAAGTGCGGATCGAAACCGGCCGTACCCACCAGATTCGCGTGCATGCAGCCCATATCGGCCACCCGGTGGCGGGTGACGACAAGTACGGCGACCGCGAAGCCAACAAGCGACTTGCCGAGCAGACCGGGCTCAAGCGGCTGTTCCTGCATGCGGCCGCCATCGGCTTCGAACTCGGCGCCGGCACGCACCCTTACCTGATCAGCGCGCCACTCTCGCCCGAACTCGGGGCGGTACTCGACCGCCTGCGCTGAGTCCAGTCGCCACGGTGGCCCCGCCCAGCAGGCTCTGCCCAGCAGGCTCAGCCCAGCAAGGTGTCGGTGCGCGCGGCGCAGATGAAGTCGTTCTCACTCAGTCCGCCGACATCATGGGTGGAATAGCGCACGTCCACGTGTCCGTAGTGCACGCCAAGGTCCGGATGGTGGTTCTCGCGGTTTGCCACGTAGGCCAACGCGTTCACGAACGCGATGGTCCGGTAGTAGTCGGTAAATTCGATCCGACGGGAGATTGCCTGGCCGTCTTCAACCAACTGCCATGCGGGCAGCAAGGCGAGATGTTCATGAATGGCGGCTGGGTCAAGCAGATGCTCCGGTCCGCTGAGCGGCCGGCAGTGGGCGGAAGCGAGGATGTCGAGGGAGGGCATGGCAGGGACTCGTGCGCGGGAAGCGTAGAATAGCGCGATGATCCAGATCTCTGAACCGGCCCGGGATTACTTCCGCCACCTGTTGAAAACCCAGGGCGGCGATGCCATCGGCATCCGTATGGCAGCGGTGCATCCGGGGACCCCGCGGGCCGATGCGCGCCTCGAATTTTGCGAGTCCTCCGACCTGGTCGGCGATGAATGGTCGCTCGACTGCGATGGCTTCACCCTGTACGTGGACGGCGCGAGCATGCGCTTTCTGGAAGATGCCGAAGTGGACTTCCAGTCCAGCGCCACCGGGGGCCAACTCACCATCCGTGCACCCAGGATCAAGGGCGCGGAGCCGGGTGCGGATGCATCCATCGCCGAGCGCGTCCAGTACCTGATCGACAGCGAAATCAATCCGATGCTCGCCTCGCATCGCGGCCATGTGGCGCTGGAATCAGTGAGCGATGACGGCGTCGTGGCGCTACGCTTCGGCGGCGGCTGCCAGGGCTGCGGCATGGCGGATGTGACCCTCAAGCAGGGTATCGAGAAGACGTTGCGCGAGCGCATCCCCGAAATTCGCGCAATCGGTGACGCCACCGACCATAGTCGGGGCGAAGCGCCCTACATCGCGCGCTGAACTTTCGCCGTGTCGCCGCGCTCCAAGCGCCTGGTACAGGCAACGCGCGGCATCCGATGAGCGAAATCGGCGAGGACTCCGCGCCACCTACATGGTTCGATGACAACTGGCGACCGCGCTCACTGCGCCCGGCTCGCCGGGGATGGCTGTCGTACCGGGGGCGCACTGTCGTGCTGGTCGCCGTCATGCTGCTGCATGTGTTTGCGGGGCAATTGCTGTATCGCTACGCAATGCGGCCAGAAGGCGCGGGCCCGGGTTCGATGCGGGTGCAATTCGTGTTCGAGTTTCCGCCGATGCCAGCACCGCCGCCCGAGGCAAAGACCAGAGCCGCTGTTGCTCCCACCTCTCCGCCAGCCACGCAGGCGCCGAAAGTCCACGCCCGCGAATCGCAACCAGCATCCTCAACGAGTCTGCCAGCCCGGCCGGTAGCGTCGCGCCCCGTGACCTCGTCGGGATTGGATGCGCTTTCGATGCGACAGCGACTCTACGACGTGGACGGCCGCGTGCGCGTGTCCAAGCAACTGCTCGACGACCTGGAAAAGCGCTACGGCGACTCGCGCAGTTTCAGCTACCAGGTTCCCCGGCTCGGCGATGCGGAAAAAGTCTGGGGTCGCAAGCAGGCGCTGGTCTACGAGCCAACGCGGTTCGCCGAGTACTGGAAGCCCGACCAGGACCTGCTCACGGCGCTGCTGACCGACCTGGTCGAGAAAACGACAAAGGAAATCCGCATGCCAGTCCCGGGCCGGCCGCAGTCGACGATGGTCTGCAAGATCTCACTGCTCGCCTTGGGCGGCGGTTGCGGAATATTGACCGGAGGCTCGGATTACCTGGGTCCACAGGATGATCCGGACACCCTCAATGACGAGGAGGACCGCCAGTGCCAGGCGTGGTGGAACCAGATCGCCGGTGCCGCGACCCAGGACGTCTGGCGCAGGACGCGGAAGCTCTATGACGCCCAATGCCGGAAGCCGCGCGAACGCAAGCCATCGGGCTGACTGGACTCAGCGCTGGTGACCGGAAAGGTCGTGGATCGCGCCGGACATCGCGCCGAAGTACTCGGTCAGGTCGGCGATGTCCTGCTCGCTGAGGTTGGCCGCCTGCGCCATCATGATCGGATTGCTGCGCTTGCCGGACTTGTACTCGTGCAGTGCCTTCGACAGGTAGTCGGGATACTGGCCGGCCAACTTCGGATAGATGGGGGCCAGGGTTTTGTTGCCATCGCCATGGCAAGCGGCGCAGGGGGCGGCCTTGGCCTTGCCGGCGCTGGCGTTGCCATTCGGGGCGGCCAGGGTCGTGCCCGCTGCAAACACGGCGAGGGCGAGGGTGGCGAGGCGGAGCATCATGTGGTTGTTCATCACTTGGCGCTCTTCAGGCTGGACAGGTAGGCGGCGATGTTGGCGATGTCCTGGTCCGAGAAACTGCGGGCTTGGGCCTTCATGGTCGGATGATTGCGTTCGCCCTTCTTGTAGCCGGTCAGGGCGGCGACGATGTATTCCTCGTTCTGGCCGCCAATCTTCGGCACGCGATAGTTCGGGTAGGCGTTCTTGTATTCGGCAATCCCGTGGCAACCGGTGCAGGTATAGGCCAGCGTCTTGCCGAGCGCGACGTTTCCCTTGGCGAAAGCAGGGGTGGCCAGGCCAGCCAGTACAAGGCAGGCGGCGAACAGCAGGGGTGGTTTCATCATTGGGTCCGGCAAAGGGATTGGTCGGGGATTGGGTCGGGGCTTGGTGGCACAGCCAACGCGAAAGTATAAACCGCAGGGCCGACATCGAGACAGGGGCAGACAGTACGAATGTAACGACCGAAGGCGGGGTGGCGTCAGGCTCGGAGGTGGAAAGAAGCATGCAGCACAGCGACTTTCGGCATATGCCTTTCCTGAATCCATCCGTTACTGTTCTATGCAACTATAACACCCGTCCGAGCACCTCCCCATGACGCAATGCCCTTCAGTCCCGCGCCGACGTAGCAGCCTGCGCCTGGGCATGCTTGTCCTTCTGTCTGCGACGCTGGCCCTGGGCGCATGCCACCGCGGCGTCCCGCCCGAAGCGGCTGACCAGGCCGGGGCGGACAAGGCGACGTTGGGCCCGGACGGCAAGCCGATTCCGAAAGTTGATGCGGTGCCGGTGGAAGTTTCGCGCGCTGCGCGCAAGGCGATCTCTGCCAGCTACTCAGGGACCGCGAATCTGGAGGCGCCCAACGAGGCCATGGTCGTGGCCAAGACGTCCGGCGTCATGGTGCAGTTGCTCGCGGAAGAGGGCGACCAGGTACGTGCCGGCCAAGTGCTGGCCCGGATGGACGGCGACAAGGTGCGACTGGAGGTGGTGCGCCAGCAGGCCATCGTGCGCAAACTCGACAACAACTACCGGCGGTCGCAGGAACTGGCCGCCAGCAAACTGGTCAGCGCCGAGGCGAGCGACCAGATCAAGTACGACCTTGAGTCTGCGCGAGCCAGCCTGGCGCTCGCCCAGCTCGAATTGAGTTACAGCAACATCATCGCTCCGATCTCGGGCGTTGTTGCCCAGCGCATGGTCAAGCCGGGCAACCTGATCACCCTCAACGCACCGGTGTTCCGCATCGTCAACACCGCGCACCTCGAGGGTGTGCTCAATGCCCCCGAGCGCGAAGTGGGTCGCCTGAAGGTCGGGCTGCCTTTGCGCATGGTGGTTGATGCCGTTCCGGGCAAGGTATTCGCGGGCACGGTTGATCGCATCGCGCCGGTGATGGATGCCACCAGCGGCACGTTCCGCGTCGTCTGCGCTTTTGAAAATGCCCCCGAACTGCGGCCCGGCATGTTTGGCCGGATCGAAGTCGTCTATGACCAGCGCCAGGATGCGTTGACCGTGCCGCGCGTGGCGCTGATCGAGGACGAGGGTGAGCCTGCGGTGTACGTCGTCAAAGGCACGCAAGCCAAGCGCACCGTGGTGCAGTTGGGCTACACCGATGGCGAGATCGCCGAAGTGCGCAAGGGTCTGAAGGAAGGCGACCAGGTCGTTACCGCGGGCAAGGTTGCGATTCGTGACGGCACCGAGGTGCAGGTGATCGACACGGCCAAGTCCACTAGCCAGGCTGGCGCAGCGGGGAAAGCTCCCGGATGAGCCTGGCCGAATTTGCCACCCGCCGGCGGGTGACCGTCGCGATGGTGACCCTGACCTTCGTGCTGTTCGGCTTGATTGCGCTGCGCGAACTCAAGGTCAACCTGCTGCCGGACCTCAGCTATCCCACGCTGACCGTGCGCACCGAGTACACCGGTGCTGCGCCTGCCGAGATCGAAACCCTGATCAGCGAGCCGGTCGAGGAAGCCGTCGGCGTCGTGAAGAACCTGCGCAAGCTCAAGTCGATCTCCCGTACCGGGCAGAGCGACGTGGTGCTCGAGTTTGCCTGGGGCACGGACATGGACCAGGCCAGCCTCGAACTGCGCGACAAACTCGACGTGCTGCGCCTGCCGCTGGAAGCCAAGGCGCCCGTGCTGCTGCGCTTCAATCCGTCGACCGAACCGGTGATGCGCCTGGTCCTGACCGTTCCCGAAAAGACGACGGGGAGTCAACAGGCCGAGCTGATGCGCTTGCGCCGCTATGCGGACAACGAGCTGAAGAAAAAGCTGGAGCCGGTGGATGGCGTCGCCGCGGTGAAGGTGGCAGGCGGACTGGAAGATGAAGTACAGGTGCTGGTGGATGGCGATCGCCTGGCCCAGCTCAATATCCCGGCGAACCTGGTCGTGGATCGCCTGCGCCAGGAAAACGTCAACATCTCTGGTGGCCGCATCGAGGAAGGCAGCGAGCGCTATCTGGTACGC
>JBKJMY010000332.1:0-10801 GCA_046596115.1 Arenimonas sp. | reverse complement strand
GTCATCGATGGTGCCGACGAAGTCATCGTGCACCTGGCCGACCGCCGCGAAATGAAGGCAAAGGTCGTCGGCAGTGATCCCAATTCCGATATCGCGGTGCTCAAGATCAATGCCGACAACCTGCCGGTACTGACGTTGAGCGATTCGCGCAACCTCAAGCCCGGCCAGTGGGTGTTGGCGATCGGCTCGCCATTCGGCTTCGACCATTCGGTCACCGCCGGCATCGTCAGCGGCCTGGGCCGCCCGAGCATGGACAGTACCCAGCGCTACGTGCCTTTCATCCAGACCGATGTGGCGATCAATCGCGGCAATTCCGGCGGTCCGCTGCTCAACACCAGCGGTGAAGTCGTCGGCATCAATTCGCAGATCTTCAGCAATTCCGGCGGCTACATGGGCGTGAGCTTCGCCATCCCGATCGAGGTTGCGATGAATGCGGTACGCCAGATCCAGAAAACCGGCCACGTCAGCCGCGGCCAGCTCGGCGTACAGGTCGGCGACGTGCAGCGTGAGCAGATGGCCGAACTCGGCCTGACCCGTGCCGGTGGCGCCTTCGTGGGTGCCGTGCAGAATGGCAGTGCGGCCGAGAAGGCGGGAATCCATGCTGGCGATGTGATCGTGGCCTTCAACGGCAAGGAAATCGCCAGTTCGTCTGAATTGCCGCCGTTGGTGGGTGCCATGCCGCCAGGCAGCCGGGCCAACGTGAAGCTGCTGCGCGACCGCAAGCCACTGGATGTTGTTGTCGTGCTCACTTCGCTGGTTGAAGGCACTGCCTCTGCCAGCCCTCCGACCCAGATGCCAACCGCTCCCGCCGCCCAGCTCAATCCAATTGGCGTCGTTGTCACTGACCTGGACGGCGTCGCGCGCGCCAAGCTCGGCATCGAAGCCGGGCAGGGCGTCCGGATCAGCCGCATTGCCAGCCTGGCAGCGCGTCAGGCCGGCTTGTCGCCGGGCGACGTCATCCTGCAGGTGGACAAGACGGCGGTCGGCAGCAGCGCCCAGTTCGCCGCAGCGCTGAAGGGCGTCAAAACTGGTGATCGGGTCCGCCTGCTGGTCCGCAATACGCAGAGCACGGGCTTGGTCACGGTGCCAGCGTCCTGAGTCCCGAGGGTGCGGCAGTCCCCGGGCCGGCCCGTTCAGGGCGGGCCGTGCCCGGGGCGCTGTGCGACAATGCTCGGCTTGACCCAGGAAACGGCGCGCGCGTCGGCCCCATGCAACAGATCCGAAACTTCTCGATCATCGCGCACGTCGACCACGGCAAATCCACGCTCGCCGACCGGATCATCCAGATCTGTGGTGGCCTGGAAGCGCGTGAAATGGAAGCACAGGTCCTCGATTCCAATCCGATCGAGCGCGAGCGTGGCATCACCATCAAGGCGCAGTCGGTCTCGCTGCCCTACACCGCGCGCGACGGAAAGACCTATCAGCTGAATTTCATCGATACCCCCGGCCACGTGGACTTCAGCTATGAAGTGTCGCGTTCGCTGGCGGCATGCGAAGGTGCGCTGCTGGTCGTGGATGCGGCGCAGGGCGTCGAGGCGCAGTCGGTTGCCAACTGCTATACGGCAGTGGAGCAGGGGTTGGAAGTGGTGCCCGTGCTGAACAAGATCGACTTGCCCACGGCCGACATCGAGAAGGTGAAAGCCGAGATCGAGGCAGTGATCGGCATCCATGCCGACGATGCCGTCGCGATCAGCGCCAAGACCGGCCTGAACGTCATCGAAGTACTCGAGGCCATCGTCCAACGCATCCCGCCCCCGACCGACCGCGGCAGCGACAAGCTGCAGGCGCTGATCATCGACTCGTGGTTCGACAATTACCTGGGCGTGGTGTCGCTGGTGCGGGTCATGCAGGGCGAGATCAAGCCGGGCGACAAGTTGCTGGTCATGTCCACTGGCCGCAGCCACCAGGTCGATGCCGTGGGTGTGTTCACGCCAAAGCGCAAGAACCTTGCCAAGCTCGGCGCCGGTGAAGTCGGTTGGGTGAATGCCTCCATCAAGGACGTGCACGGCGCGCCGGTGGGCGACACGCTGACCTTGGCCGGGAACCCGGCGACCGAGGCGCTGCCCGGCTTCCAGACCATGAAATCACGCGTGTTTGCCGGCCTGTTCCCGGTGGATGCCGAGGACTATCCCGACCTGCGCGAGGCGCTGGACAAGCTCAAGCTCAACGATGCCGCGCTCAATTTCGAGCCGGAAAGTTCCGAAGCGATGGGCTTCGGCTTCCGCTGCGGCTTCCTTGGCATGTTGCACATGGAGATCGTGCAGGAGCGCCTGGAGCGCGAGTACGACCTCAACCTGATCACCACGGCGCCAACGGTGGTGTTCGAAGTGCTGACCACCGAAGGCGCGGTCATCTCCCTGGACAACCCGGCCAAGTTGCCGCCGGTGAACAAGATCCAGGAAATCAGGGAACCGATCATCCTGGCCACCATCCTCACCCCGCCGGACTATGTCGGCAACATCATCAAGCTGTGCGAAGACAAGCGCGGCCGGCAGGTCTCGATCAACTACCTCGGCAGCCAGGTGCAGATTTCCTACGAAATGCCGATGGCCGAAGTCGTGCTCGATTTCTTCGACCGGCTGAAGTCGGTCTCGCGCGGCTACGCTTCGCTGGACTACCACTTCGTGCGCTTCGAGGCCGGCCCGTTCGTGCGCGTGGACGTGCTGATCAATGGCGACCGCGTCGATGCGATGAGCATGATCCTGCACCGCGCGCACGCCGACCAGCGTGGCCGCGACCTGTGCGAGAAGATGAAGGAACTGATCCCGCGGCAGATGTTCGACGTTGCCATCCAGGCCGCGGTCGGGGCGCAGATCATCTCGCGCTCGACGGTCAAGGCGATGCGCAAGAACGTGCTGGCAAAGTGCTATGGCGGCGACGCCACCCGCAAGAAAAAGCTCCTCGAGAAGCAGAAGAAGGGCAAGAAGCGCATGAAACAGTTCGGCAAGGTCGAGATTCCCCAGGAAGCCTTCCTCGCCGTGCTGCAGTCCGACAGCAAGTAATCCAGCCCATCTTCCCAAGGACATCGCCGTGAAGCTCGATTTCGCACTGATCCTGACCGCCCTGTCGGCTTTTACCGGCATCGTCTGGCTCATCGACCGGTTGTTGTTCGCGAAAAAACGCGAATTGATGGTCCGGGATGGCGAGGACATCATCGAGCCGGTGCTGGTGGACTATTCGCGCTCGTTGTTCCCGGTGCTGTTCCTGGTGCTGGTGCTGCGCAGCTTCCTGGCCGAGCCGTTCCGGATCCCGTCCGAGTCGATGATGCCCAACCTGCTGGTCGGCGATTTCATCCTGGTCAACAAGTATGACTACGGCCTGCGCCTGCCGGTGCTGAACACCAAGTTCCTGAACATCGGCGAGCCCAAGCGGGGCGATGTGGCGGTGTTCCGCTATCCGGGCAAGTCCGACCTGGACCCGGACAAGGGCGCCGACTACATCAAGCGCATCATCGGCCTGCCCGGGGATACGGTCGAAGTCGCCGACGACCAGGTCCGGATCAATGGCCAGGCAGTGGCCTACAAGCCGGCCGGCGTGTTCGTCGGCACCGGCGCCGGGCTGGACGATACCGGGTCCGATATTGTCGAGGAAGCCCTCCCGGGAAAGACCCATACCATCCTGGACATCCCCGGCAGCCCCTTCCCCCCGTCTACCTGGGTCGTCCCCAAGGGCCACTACTTCGCCATGGGCGACAACCGTGACCACAGTGCCGACAGCCGCGAATGGGGCTTTTTCCCGGAAGGCAACCTGGTGGGCCGGGCCATGATCATCTGGCTCAACTGCGAGGGCTGGCTGTGCTCGGATGGTTTCGACTATTCACGAATTGGCGATACCATCCACTGAGCGGCGGCCAAGGCCGCCCGGTGACCGATCGACCAAAAGGGGAATCTCATGGCAATCAGGCAACGCGGCATCACGTTGATCGGATTCATCTTCGTCCTGATCATTGTGGGTTTCTTCGGCTACATGGGCATGGTCCTGGGACCGGCCTACAACGAGTATTACGGTGTGGTGAAGGCAATGAACTTCGTTGCCCATGAAGCTTCGCCCGATGAGACCAATTTCGAGCCGCTCCGGATGAGCCTCGACAAACAATTCAACGTTGGCTACGTCGATTCCGTATCGGGCAAGCAAGCCAAGCTGATCCGCGACAAAAGCGGCAATATTCTCTCGATGGAATACGAAGCCCGCAAGCCGTTTCTCTACAACATCGACTTCGTGCTCAAGTTCGCCTATTCAGTGCCTCTTGGCAGCAAGACCGCCGGTGACTGAAGGCTTCGGCCACGCGTTCGCCAACCCCTTGTTGCTCGCCCAGGCACTGCGCCATCGCAGTGCCGGGGCGCCAAACAATGAGCGGATGGAGTTCCTCGGCGACGCGCTGGTCAACCTGATCGTGGCGGAGGCGTTGCATGCGCGCTGGCCCAAGGCGGACGAAGGCGCGCTGACCCGGGCCAGGTCCGCGCTGGTTCGCGAGTCGTCGCTGGCGGAAATCGCCCGGCAGCTCGATCTTGGTGTCCGCCTTGAGCTCGGCCCCGGTGAAATGAAAACGGGCGGCCATCGCCGCGATTCGATCCTTGCCGACAGCCTGGAAGCCGTGGTCGGGGCGATCCATCTCGATGCCGGCTTCGAAGCCTGCCGAGCGATTGTGCTGCCCTGGTTTGAGGACAAGATGGCCGGACTTGCCGTTGGAAAAGTGGAAAAGGACGCCAAGACGCGACTGCAGGAATGGCTGCAGGGGCGCGGCCTGCCGCGTCCCGAGTACGAATTGCTCAGCGCTGCCGGTGACGATCATGCGCGCACCTTCACGGTCCGCGTCCGCACCAGCGACCCGGATGCCGACGAGGTTGCCGATGGCGGATCGGTACGCTCCGCCGAACAGGCCGCTGCGGCCCTGTTGCTTGCCCGGCTCGGCGTCCCCGCATGAGCGCCCATCGTGCCGGAACCATCGCCGTGGTTGGCCGGCCCAATGTCGGCAAGTCGACCCTGATCAATGCGCTGGTCGGCGCGCGGGTGAGCATCGTTTCGCCGCGGCCACAGACTACCCGGCATCGCCTGCTGGGCATTGCGACATTCGAGGGCGCGCAGCTGATGCTGGTGGACACTCCCGGCATCCACGGCAAGCAGCCACGGGCGATGAACCGCTACATGAACCGCGCCGCGCGCGGCGCGGTCAACGACGTGGACGGCGCCATCCTGATGATCGAGGCGGGCCGCTGGACCGACGACGATGCATTGGCCTATTCAGCCCTGCAGGATTCCTCGGTGCCCTGTGTGCTGGTCATCAACAAGATCGACAAGCTGGCCGACAAGGGCAAGCTGTTGCCATTCATCGCCGAGGTCACGGCCACGCGGACTTTCCATGCCGTGCACCTGATTTCCGCATTGAAGGGCAAGGGCACGGATGCGCTGGTGCGTGACCTGGTGGCGCTGGTGCCGGAAGCTGAAGCGCACTACGCCGAAGATGAAATCACCGATCGAAGTGAGCGCTTCCTGGCGGGCGAGTTGGTGCGCGAGCAACTCATGCTGCGCCTGGGCGATGAGCTTCCCTATTCGGCAACGGTGGAAATCGAAAAGTTCGAGGTTGACGGTTCGTTGCTGCGCATCGCCGCGGTGGTCTGGGTCGAACGCGAAAGCCAGAAGCCGATTGTCATCGGCAAGGGCGGCGAGCGGATGAAGGGCATCTCCACCAGCGCGCGCATGGGCATGGAGAAACTGTTCGGCCAGAAAGTTTTCCTCGAGACCTGGTGCCGTGTGCGCGAGGGCTGGTCCGACGACGAGGCCGCGCTCGGCCGTTTCGGCTATCAGGAGTAGCGCCGGCCGATGCGCGTCCTGGCGCAGCCGGCCTTCGTGCTGCACGCGCGGCCCTGGCGTGAAACCAGCCTGATGGTCGAATTACTCACCCGCGAGCATGGCCGGGTTGCCGTGGTCGCCCGCGGACTGACCACCCGCAAGCGGCATCCACTGAAAGCGGCTCTGCAGCCCCTGCAGGCGATTCGGGCGGACTACGAACAGCGCGGCGAGCTGGCACGGCTGATCCAGGCCGAAGCCATCGACCAGGCGCCGAGCCTGCAGGGCGAGAGGCTGATGGCCGCCTTTTATATCAACGAACTGCTGCTGCGCCTGACGCCGCGCAATGACGCGGCGCAACCGCTGTTCGAGTTGTATGCAAGGGTGCGCGATGACCTGTCCGGCAAGGCCGGCCTGGCCTGGACTCTGCGGCGATTCGAGCGTGATCTGCTCGATGCCCTGGGGGTCGGGCTGCCTTGGGACCACGTCGCCGATGGTGAAGCGGTTGACCCGCGCGGCCGCTATCGGATTGATCCCGAAGTCGGCCCGATTCCCGAGACCCGGCGGCTGGAGCATGCCGTCAGCGGCGAAGCGCTGCTTGCGCTGGTGGAGGATCGGGAGCCGGGGCCGGATGCACTGGCCGAACTGCGCCTGGCCCTGCGCGGCATGCTGCAGGCCCAGCTTGGGACAACCGGACTGCGCTCCTGGGGCATGCTGGAGGAGCTGGCAAGGATACGCGCCGCTCCACGCTGATTCGACGCCACGCTGATCCGATGCCGCGCTGATCCGATGCCGCGCTGATCCGATGCCGCGCTGATCCGGCGCCAGGCTAGTTCGGCTGCGCGTAAGCGTCGTCCTCGCCATCCAGGTCTTCCACGGCCCAGGTGAAGGCCTCCAGCGCACCGACGTCCATCGGCGCCCCGGACAGGGCGCGGATTGCCCGCGACAAGCGCGCAGCACCGACAAAGCCGGCGCCGGCCTGGAGCTTGTGCAGCAGGGCGCGCGCGGCTTCGACGTTGCCAGTTGCGATCGCGGCCTCCACGCCGACGCACATGACCGGCAATTCACCCAGGAACAGCCCGCGCAATGCCTGCAATGCATGGGTACTGCCGCCGAGGGCAGCCAGCGCGCGTTCCTCGTCCCAGATTGGCAGCTTGCCCGGCTCGGTGACCCGGAACGGCGCTCTCGGCAACTCGCCCGCGAGCCGTCGCACCGTCGCCTGCAGCAGTGCAACCGACACCGGCTTGGCCAGCACTTCAACAAATCCGCCTGCGCACAACGCGGCGAAATCCTCGCCCGGCCCACTGGCGGTCACCGCCAGAGCCGGCGTGATGGCTGTCCCTCGCAGGGCGCGCAGGCAGGCCAGCCCATCGCCGTCCGGCAAGTGCGCATCGATGATCCACAGCGTGTATCGCGACCGCTGCGCCAGGGCGAGCGCGCCGGCGATGTCGTCGGCGACGTCCACATCGGCGGGCAAATCCATCAGTGCCTGCGCGAGAAAGGCCTGGCTGGTCGGGTCGTCTTCGACAAGCAGCAGGTGTAGGGGGTCGATCGCATTCATCGTCGGCTCACCGGACACCCTTGGGAATGCGGCTATCCTGCCAGCATGCGCCTTCGCAATCACCTGTCGGCATTGTTGCTGCTATGCACCATCGCGCCGGGCGTGGCCTGGGGCGAGGTTTTCAGCGCGCGCGTTGCCCGTGTCAGCAGCGGGGCGGGCACGCTCAACGCGGTGCTACTGGAACTGGATTGGCCACGCGGCGCGGCGCAGGGACGGCTGCGGATACGCGCCGGATCGCTGGACTTCCCGGCGATCCAATACGCCGCGCGCGGCGTCGATTGGCAGTGCCCGTTGCGTCGCTCAGGATCGGGTGGTTGGACCTGCGACGGCGCCGTGCGGACGGCCGGCGGGAAGGCTCAGCGACTCGCCCTGGTCTTCGACGATACCGGCATCTTGGCCACCCTGGATGCAGGCGCTGCCGGCCTCGCCGTCCGGATGCGGCACGATGCCCCGGGCTTGGCCGACGTCACCCTTCGTCAGGTGCCGGTCGGCTGGCTGAAGGCCTTCCTCGCCGGCCTGTGGGAACAAGGGCGCTGGACGGCGGGAACCCTCAATGGCCGAGTGCACATCGCATCGCCGTCCAGCGGACCATTCCTCATCACGAGCGACCTGAAGCTGGCCGGGGTCGGACTGGAAACACCCGATGGACTGCTGGCGACCGACCGGCTTGCCGGCGCGCTGCGACTGGCCTATCGCCAATCGGGCGCAACGCGCCACGTGGACGCGCAATTTGGCATCACCGGTGGCGAGCTGTTGTTCGATCGCCTCTATGCCAAGTTCCCGAAGTCGCCCGTGCAGGTGCGCGTCGTCGCCGATCGTGTGGGCGCATTGCCGTGGACGTTGGGCACCCTGCTGGCCCGCGATCCCGGCGTCATCGAGGCAACCGGGAACGCCACGCTCACGGCCGATACATCCGTGCGCGATCTCGACATCCGGGTGCGCTCGGATGATTTGTCGGTCGCCGGCGCGCGCTACCTGAGCGGCTTCCTTGCACCCGAGGGCTTCGGCGACCTGATCCTGTCCGGCAAGCTCGACGCCACGATCAGGATGCGCGAGGGCGCGCTCAATGCCATGTCGGTTGGTGCGACCAAGCTCAATGCCGTGGACAGCAAAGCGCGATTCACCTTTGCCGGAATTGACGGCACGCTGGACTGGCGAGCCGATGCGACGCAGGTCGACAGCAGCATCGCCTGGGACAGTGGCGCGCTGTTCGGCATCGGACTGGGGCCGGCGCGATTTCCGTTTTCCAGCGCCAGCGGCGCACTGAACCTGCGCAACAAGGTTGCCGTCCCGGCGCTCGGCGGATCGCTGGTGCTCAACAAGCTGCGCTGGCAGGCGCCCTCGGCCGGCGCAGGACCCGAAGTCCGGTTCGGGATGGCGCTGCAGTCGATGAATCTTGCCAGCCTGTCGCAGCGCCTGGGCTGGCCTGCATTCACCGGAACAGTGAGCGGCAGCATTCCATCGGCCCGCCTGCACGGCGACGTCCTCGATACCGAGGGAGGCTTGGAGATGCAACTGTTCGGCGGCACCATCCGCATGCGCGACCTCGGCATGGAGCGCCCGTTCGGCACCGCGCCCACGCTCAGCGCCAACGTCGAGATCCAGGACCTCGACCTTGAGCCGATGACCCGCGTGATCGGCTTCGGCTCGATCACCGGCAGCCTGGACGGGCGCATCGACAACCTGCGCCTGGTCAACTGGACCCCCGTGGCCTTCGACGCACGGCTGCAGACCGACGATGCATGGTCAGGCAAGCGGCGCATCAGCCAGCGCGCGGTCAATGACATCACCAGCGTCGGCGGCGGGGGCGGGCTGTCCGGTGGCTTGCAGGCGCAAGCACTCAAGCTGTTCAAGGATTTCGGCTACTCGCGCATCGGCATCGGCTGCGTGCTGCGCGACAATGTCTGCACCATGGATGGGATAGGTTCAGCGGGCGATGGCTATATCATCGTAGCCGGTGCAGGATTGCCGCGGATCCAGGTTGTGGGCTTCCGCCGGCAAGTCGACTGGCCAACCCTGGTCTCGCGATTGCGCGCGGCCAGCAACGGGCAGGCGCCAGTCATCAAGTGACGCGCCGGTCCAACAGGAGAGAGTGAATGCGCAAGTCGAAGTTGTTCCCCGTGCTGGCGATGGGCCTGATGCTGCTTGGCGCCTGCGTGACCATCAACGTGTACTTCCCGGCGGCCGAGGCACAGCAGGCGGCGGCTGAATTCGTGGACAAGGTGATCGGCAACGATCCGGCCCAGTCCGCACCGCCACCGGCCAGCCCACCTTCGGCGATGCTGCGTCGCCCGTTCAATCCGTTGTCGCTGCTGATCGGCGACGCGCAGGCGCAGGCAACGGTTGATATCACGATCCACACGCCGGCGATCCAGGCGATCCAGGACCGGATGACGACGCGTTTCCAGGATGACCTGGAGGCACAGTTCGACGCTGGTGCGTTGGGCTTCGGCAACGACGGGCTGCTCGTGGTGCGTGATGCATCCAAGGTGGCGCTGAAGGATCGCGTCGGCCTGAACCAGTCCGTGGCGGACGACAATCGCGACCGCAAGGCGGTGTATCGCGAGGTCGCCGTGGCCAACGCGCATCCCGAGTGGGAAACCGAGATTCGCCAGACCTTCGCGCGGCAGTGGGTTGCCAGCGCGCACAAAGGCTGGTGGTACCAGGACAGCAAGGGCGGCTGGAAGCAGAAATAAGCGCCAGGTTGAAAGCGTCTGGGCCGCGGATTTGAGACAATCCGCGGCCCTGTTGCTTCCGGCTCCCGCAGCGCCTGCCCATGTCCCGATCCCGTAGCAAAGCGCCCTGGCCCGAATTCGAACTGAGCATTGACGACCTGTCGAACGACGGCCGTGGCGTCGGGCGTCGCGACGGCAAGGCGGTGTTCGTGGATGGCGCGCTGCCCGGTGAGACGGTGCGTGTCCGGCAGACCGGGCGCAATCGCAACTTCGATGAGGCCAGCACGGTTGAAGTGCTGGTCGCTTCACCAATGCGCGTTGTGCCGCGCTGCCCGCATTTCGGTACCTGCTCGGGCTGCGTACTGCAGCACCTGGATCCGGTGCACCAGATCGAGGCCAAGCAACTCGCCCTGATCGAAAACCTGGCGCGCATCGGCCACGTTGAGCCCACTCGTGTGCTCGCGCCGCTTGCAGATGCGGCCTGGGGCTATCGCCGCAAGGGCCGGTTCTCAGTGCGCTACGTCGAGAAAAAGGGCCGCGTGCTGGTCGGCTTCCGTGAGCGCGACCCGCGCTTCGTGGCCGAGCTTGCCCAATGCCATACGATCGTGCCCGAACTGGGCATGCGCATCGGCGAACTCGTCGCGCTGGTCGAGTCACTCGATGCCAAGCAGACCATTCCGCAGATCGAGTTCATCGCCGGCGACGGTCCGGTGGCGCTGGTGTTCCGGCACCTTGAGCCGCTGTCTGCGGCCGATCAGGAACGGCTGGTCGCCTTTGC
>JBKJMY010000218.1:0-14922 GCA_046596115.1 Arenimonas sp. | reverse complement strand
AGGACTGGGCCGAGATGCTGCTGCGCATGTACCTGCGCTTCTGCGAACACCGCGGTTGGAAAACCGAGCTCATGGAAGCCAGCTCCGGCGACGTTGCCGGCATCAAGAGTGCGACCTTCCGGGTCGAGGGCGAATACGCCTTCGGCTGGCTGAAGACCGAAATTGGCGTGCATCGCCTGGTACGCAAGTCACCGTTCGACTCAGACAACCGCCGGCATACCTCGTTCACCTCCGTGTTCGTCAGCCCCGAAGTGGACGACGACATCGAGATCGACATCAATCCCGCCGACCTGCGCACCGACGTCTACCGCAGCTCCGGTGCCGGTGGCCAGCACGTCAACAAGACCGAGTCGGCGGTGCGCATCACGCATATCCCGACCAATACCGTGGCTGCCTGCCAGACCGGGCGCAGCCAGCACCAGAACCGCGACACCGCGATGAAGATGCTCAAGGCCAAGCTCTACGAACTGGAGGTCCAGAAGCGCAACGTCGAAAGGGACGCGCTCGAGGCGACCAAGTCCGACATCGGCTGGGGCAGCCAGATCCGCAGTTACGTGCTCGACCAGAGTCGGATCAAGGACCTCAGGACGGGCGTTGAGCGAACCGATACGCAGAAGGTGCTGGACGGCGACCTGGATGAATTCGTCCAAGCCAGCCTGAAATCCGGACTCGCCGCAGGCGCCAAGCGCGTCGATGCCGCCTAGCGTGAAAGCCGCTCCCACAGTCGCCAACCGCAGATGGCCGAAATGACCGAAACCAGTCACGAAGAAAACCCGTTGATCGCCGAGCGCCGCACCAAGCTGACGGCATTGCGCGAGCACGGCATCGCCTTCCCGAACGATTTCCGTCGCCTCGATTACTCAAATGACCTGCAAGCCGAATTCGCAGACGCCGAGCGCTGGACCGCCGAGGCCCTGGAGGCCGACGGCCGCAAGGTGCAGCTGGCCGGGCGGCTGATGGCCAAGCGGGTGATGGGCAAGGCCAGCTTTGCCCAGTTGCAGGACATGGGCGGGCGGATCCAGCTGTATCTCACCGCCAACGACCTGGGCGAGGCCTACGACGCCTTCAAGGGTTGGGATGTCGGCGATATCGTCGGCGTGGTCGGCGCGCTGACCCGGACCCGCACCGGCGAGTTGTCGATCAAGGCGGCTTCGCTGCGCCTGCTGACAAAATCTTTGCGGCCACTGCCGGACAAGTGGCATGGCCTGGCCGATGTCGAGCAGCGCTATCGCCAGCGCTACGTGGACCTGATCGTGACGCCCGAGGCACGCGAGGTGTTCGTGCGCCGCTCGAAGATCGTGTCGGCAATGCGTGGCTGGCTGGATGCGCGGCGCTTCCTCGAAGTCGAGACACCGATGATGCATTACATCCCGGGTGGTGCCGCGGCCAAGCCGTTCGCGACCCACCACAACGCGCTCGACCTTGACCTGTACCTGCGGGTCGCGCCCGAGCTCTACCTCAAGCGCCTGACCGTCGGCGGCCTCGAGCGCGTGTACGAGATCAACCGCAACTTCCGAAACGAGGGTGTGTCCACCCGGCACAACCCCGAGTTCACCATGCTGGAGTTGTACGAGGCCTACGCCACCTATGACGAAATCATGGACCTGACCGAAAGTCTCATCCGCGATACCGCGCAACAGGTCCTCGGCACCACCCAGCTGCAGTGGGAGCACATGGCGATCGATGTCGGCCCGGCATTCCGCCGCTGGCCAATGGACGAAGCCGTGCTCGAGCACAATCCCGAGATTCGCCGCGAGGAACTGCGGGATATTGCCTTGATGCGAGCGCACTGCCAGCGCCTGGGCATCCGCACCAAGGACAGCTACGGATGGGGCAAGCTCCTGCTTGAGATTTTTGAAAAAACAGTCGAGCACACCCTGGTGCAACCGACCTTCATCACCATGCACCCGACCGAAATCAGCCCGCTTGCCCGCGCCAATGACCGCGACGCCGAAGTGACCGACCGGTTTGAGCTGTTCATCGGCGGCCGTGAGCTGGCTAACGGCTTTTCCGAGCTGAACGACCCGGAGGACCAGGCGGCGCGGTTCCAGGCCCAGGTCGAGGCCAAGGCGGGCGGCGACGACGAGGCGATGCACTACGACGCCGACTACATCCGGGCGCTCGAAGTGGGGCTGCCGCCCACCGGAGGGCTGGGTATCGGCATCGACCGGCTGGTCATGCTGCTTACAAATTCAGCGTCGATCCGCGATGTCCTGTTGTTTCCGTACATGCGTCCCGAAACCGGCGGCTGATTGCCGATGACCGGCCCGGACCGTGTCCGGTTACACCTTCCGGGTCCGTGGTTGGGAGTATGCTCCGGCGTAAACAGGGCAGGAGCGACCGCATGAATGTGCTGATCGTCGATGACCAGGCCTCGCAACGGGCCATCCTGCGCCACCTGGTGCAGGACATCGATGCGAATATCCGCGTCACCGACTTCGCCGATCCGGTGCAGGCGCTGCTGTGGTCGCAACAGGAGCCGCCGGACATGGTGATCCTGGACTACCGCATGCCGAAGATGGATGGCCTCGAGTTCGCCAGGCGCTTCCGCCGCCCGCTGTCGCAGCGCGACGTCCCGGTGATGCTGGTGACCGTCGTCGGCGACGAGCCTTTGCGCCAGGCCGCACTGGATGCCGGCATCATCGATTTCATGGTCAAGCCCATCCGGCCGCGCGAACTGCGTTCGCGCTGCAAGAACCTGCTCGACCTGCGCCGGCGCCAGCAGGCGCTGAAGTCCCGCACCCATGTGCTTGAACACCAGTTGGTGTCGGGCAGCCACGAAATGGCACGGATCGAACTCGAATTGCTGCTGCGCCTGGCGCGCATGGCCAGCCTGCGCGAAGGCGCCGATGCGAACCTGTTCGACCGGATCGCCGGCTTCAGCGGCGTGATCGCGCGTGGCGCCGGACTGGACGAGGTATCCGCGCAGAGGATCGAGCAGGCATCGCGCCTGCATGACATCGGCAATATTGGCATCGCCGATGCAATCCTGCTCCAGCCCGGGCCGCTCACGGGTGACCAGCGTCGGGACATGGAGCAGCACGCCATGCTCGGGCACGACGCCCTGCGCGGAGGCAGCGATCTGCTGCAACTCGGTGCCGACATCGCCCTCAACCACCACGAGCGCTGGGATGGCGGCGGCTATCCGCGCGGCGTTGCCGGCCCGGATATTCCCGTCGCTGCCCGCGTCGTCGCCATGGTGGACGTACTGGACGCATTGCTCAGCCCGCGGCCCTGGCGCCCGGCATGGACCGTCGACCGCGCTCTCGACCACGTCCGGGCCGGCGCAGCGACGCAGTTCGACCCGATGCTGGTCGACGTCCTGGTTGCCCGCAGCCCGGAGCTGCGCCTGGTGCATGACGGCTATTGCGTGCCGTCCAGCGAGGCAGGCGGGGCGTGAACGGCATGCCGCTGGGTTCCGTGTTTGGCGCGCTCAGGTTGCGTTTGCGCAATCGACCCGACAGCGAGCATGAGCAGGCCCTGGTGCGCCTGGCCATCGCCGTCTTGATCCTCGGCTACCTGTCGGGACTGCGATGGTTCGATTCCGGCTCCGCCGACGGTGTTGGACCGATGATGCTGGTGATGCTGGCCGAGAGCCTGGTCGGGTTGGTCCTGGTCGCATCGATTCTGATCCGGCCCGAAGTGTCGCCGACACGCCGTTGGCTCGGCATGCTCGCCGACTATGGCACCTTGACGGCGCTGATGGTGCTCAGCCCGGTCCAGCTCGCGCCGCTGTACGTGATCATCCTGTGGGTCACGATCGGCAACGGCCTGCGCTACGGTGGCACCTACCTGGCCTCGGCGACAGCACTGGCGCTGATCGCATTTTCCGTGGCGATCATCGAGGGACCGAACTGGCGCAGCCAGCCCTTCCTCAGCGCAGGATTGCTGATCGGCCTGGTCGCGATTCCCCTGTATATGTCATCGCTGATGCGCGCCCTTGGCCGGGCCATCGACGAGGCGCGTCGCGCCAATGCCGCCAAATCCAGCTTCGTCGCCACCATGAGCCACGAGTTCCGTTCGCCCCTGAACGGCATCATCGGAATGTCCGAGCTGCTGCATGACACGCGCATGGGATCCGAGCAACGTGAGTACGCCGAGGTGATCCACGCATCGGCGCAGACCCTGTTGCTGCTGGTGGACGACGTGCTCGACATTTCCGCGATCGAGGCCGGCAAACTGCAGCGGCGCGACAGCGACTTCAACCTCGACGACCTGATCACGCGCCTGCAGCGCATGGTGCTGCCGACGGCCAACGAAAAAGGCCTGTCGCTCAGCGCCCGGATCGACCAAGACGTGCCCCTGCGCCTGCACGGCGGCGGCGCCCACCTGACCCAGATCCTGCTCAACCTGGTCACCAATGCGGTCAAGTTCACCGAACACGGTTCGGTCGCCTTGCGGGTGGTCCTGCGCGGCGGGGAAGGCGGGCAGTTGCAGCTTCGCTTTTCGGTGCGGGACTCGGGCATCGGGATTCCCGAGGCGGACAAGGAACGCATCTTCCAGGCATTCGAACAGGTCGATTCGGGTCCGACGCGCCGCTTCGGCGGCTCCGGCCTGGGTACCACCATCGCCAAGACCCTGACCCAGTTGCTGGGCGGGCAAATTGGCCTGGAAGACAACCCGGGCGGTGGCAGCCACTTCTGGGTCGATGTGCCGATGCGGGCCCAGGACAACACGATTTCAGCCGATGCGGCCGGCGGCAACAACGTGGTTTCCTTCGACGATCCGTTTGTCCGGCACCGGGCGAGGATGCGCCCGCTGCGCGTGCTGGTCGCCGATGACCAGCCGACCAACCGCCTTGTGCTGTGCCGCATCCTTGAGCGCGCCGGCCACAGGACCCGGCAGGCCAACGATGGCGAGCAGGCGCTCGATATCCTGGAGGTCGAGGACTTCGACCTTGCGATTGTCGACATGCACATGCCGCGCTTCAGCGGCCTGGATGTGATCCGCCAGTTGCGCTACATGCAGGCAGGCGGTCCGATCACTCCGGTCATCGTGCTCAGCGCCGATGCCACCGCGCAAGCCGCGCGCAGCGCCGAGGACGCGGGCGCGCCGGCATTCCTGACCAAGCCGGTGGTGGTGTCGAAGCTGCTCGAAACGATTTCGGACCTGATCAATCCAAGCAAGCTGCCGCGCGTGCGCCCGTTGTCCGACCTGGCGCGGCCGACCATCAATTCGGCCGTGCTCGAAGAGTTGGCGGGAATGCACCTGGGCGATGCTTTCCTGCGCGACTTCGTCGAGCAGTGCGTGAAGGATGGCAACACCTGCCTGTCGGACCTGCGTGCGCAGTCGACCGGGCGGGCGTGGAACGATGCGCGGGAATCGGCGCACGCGTTCAAGGGGATTGCAGAGAACCTGGGCGCGCAAATGGTGGCCGAGCGCTGCCAGCAAATCCTGCGTGCCGGCGACGACGTGCTGTCGCGCGAGTCGGCGCGGATCAATCGCGAACTGGCCGACCTGTGGCTGGTCGCGATCGAGCAGTCGCGCCAGCAGACAGCAAAACTCTGCCAGCCCGGAACAACCGGCAATGACCGGATCCCGGGGCCCGACCCCGCCTGACCCGACCCGGGAACTCAGGCGGAGCGGGACTCGGCGCGACGCTGCTGGGCGCGGACCAGGCGCTCCATCGTGCGCAGGCCGCGCTCGTTCAGGCGCATCGCGGCATCGACCCACGCGGTGGTCACTTCGAGCAACTCGTCCAGGCTCACCGGCTTGCAGGCATGACGGACGGCGTTCATCGAGCGCATCGCGTTGCCGATCCGCTGGTGTCGCCGGATCATGTCCCGCGCCGCCTGTATGCCTTCGCCCTTGGGGACGACGTAGTCAACCACGCCCATGGCCAGCAATTCCTCAACCGGATATACCCGCGCGTCGAGCATCATGCGTTCGGCCTGGGCGGTGGAAACCCGTCGGGTCAGGAAGGTGTAGGCACCCATGCCCGGGAACAGGTCGAACAGAACTTCGGGAAAGCCCATGCCGGCGCCTTGCTCGGCGATGATCGTGTGGCAACACAATGCAGATTCGAAGCCGCCGCCGAGTGCGTCGCCCTGGACCACGGCGATGCTGTGCACCCGGTCCTCGTAGAGGCGGTGGAAGTTGAACGCGACTTCCACGCAGAGCCTGGCGTACTCGAGCAGTCGCCCGCGGTTTCCGCTGCGGATGAGGCCGGAGAACAGGGCCAGGTCGCCGCCCAGGTTGAACACGTCGGTGTCCGAGGCGAGTACGAGGTGGTGGATCCCGGCCTGCGGATCGGCGTTCGCTGCCAGTCGCCGGCGCAGGCCTTCCTGGGCCCGGCGTAACTCCTGGAGAAGTCGCTCCGAAAAACACGGGTGGTAGGCATCGGCTTTGCCAGCGTGCATGTGGAACCAGTCGCTTCCGGAGTCTTCCAACAGGCGGACGAGGGGCTGGCCGAGGGCGGCGGGAACGCGTTCAAGACGTGACATGGCGTGACTCCAGTGTTGGGGGAGGGCGGCCTGGATAGCAGGTCGGCCGGAGTGTACCCCCGTGTTTCGGAGCCAAGCGGTGCGCTGCGTCGCTTATCCGGCGACCGCCTTGGCGGAATCCCGCAATTCTCGCCGCAGGATCTTGCCGACGTTCGACTTCGGCAGTTCGGTCCTGAACTCGACGTATCGCGGGTGCTTGTATGGCGTGAGGTTCTCGCGGCAGAAGGCGCGAATCTGATCCGCTGTCAGCGTTGGATCCCGCCGCACGACTACCACCTTAACCGCCTCGCCAGACTTCTCATCGGGAACGCCGACCGCCGCGACTTCCAGTACGCCGGGCATCATGGCGATCACGTCCTCGATCTCATTGGGGTAAACGTTGAAACCAGACACCAGGATCATGTCCTTCTTGCGGTCGACGATGTAGAAGAAACCGTGCTCGTCCATCTTCGCCATGTCGCCGGTATGCAGCCAGCCGTCCGCGTCCATCACCTCCGCCGTCTCCTCGGGCCGCTGCCAATAGCCGGCCATGACCTGCGGGCCCTTCACGCACAACTCGCCGACGCCGCCCTGGGTGACCAGCGTGCCGTCGTCGTCCTTCAGGCAGCAGTCGGTGGACGGGATCGGCATGCCGATCGATCCATTGAATTCGGCCAGGTCGAGCGGATTCATGCAGCAGGCGGGTGAGGTCTCGGTCAGGCCATAGGCCTCGACCAGCGTCGTGCCGGTAAGTTGTTTCCAACGCTCGGCGACCGACCGCTGCACCGCCATGCCGCCGCCGAGTGCGAGCCGCAGGTTGGAGAAATCGATTTGCGCAAACTCCGGGCAGTTCAGCAGGCTGTTGAACAGGGTATTCACACCGGTGATGGCGGTGAATCCGCTGCGCGCAATCTCGCGGACGAAGCCATCCATGTCGCGCGGGTTGGTGATCAGGATGTTGTGCCCACCGAATTTCATGAACACCAGGCAGTTCGAGGTCAGCGCGAAGATGTGGTACAGCGGCAAGGCGGTGATGATGATTTCCTCGCCCAGGCGCAGGTCGCGCTTGATCCAGGCCGAGCTCTGCTGCATGTTCGCCACCAGGTTGCGATGGGTCAGCATCGCGCCCTTGGCCACGCCGGTGGTGCCGCCGGTGTACTGCAGGAAGGCGATATCCTCCGGACGGATTTCAACCTCGGGTGGCGGGCGTCGTTCGCCCAGCGCCAGTGCCTGGCGTAGCGTGATCGCCCCCGGGATGTTGTATTCGGGCACGGCCTTGCGCACGTGGCGCAATATGAAATTCAGCATCGGCCCCTTGGGGAACCCGAGCAGGTCGCCCAGGCAAGTCGTGACGACCTGGCGGATCGAGGTATCGGCGACGACTTGCGCAACGGTATGCGCGAACATTTCCATGACCACGATCACCGTGGCGCCGGAATCGCGCAGCTGGTGCTTCAGCTCGCGGCCGGTATACATCGGATTGGTGTTGACCACCGTCAGCCCGGCGCGCAAGACCCCGAAGATTGCAATCGGGTATTGCAGCGTGTTGGGCATCATCAGGGCGACGCGGTCACCCTTCTTGAGGTTGAGTTCATTGAGCAGGTAACTGGCGAAGCGGCGGCTGAGGCGATCAACGTCCTCGTAAGTCAGCGTGCGACCGAAGTTGGTGAACGCCGGATTGTGGTTGTAGCGATCACAGGCTTGCTCCAGCACCGATACGATGGACGGAAATTCGTCTACATTGACCTGCGCCGGCACATCTGCCGGATAGCTGGCAAGCCAGGGACGCTCGATGCCCATACCTTCTCCACCCCTTTGTGACTTGCGTCGTACTGCGGTGCAAAATACACCGCAAATTGGCACGCTCCAAACGATTGGAGCATACGCTCCATATGCTGGCAAGCCGACGGCAGCGCCTGAATTGCTGCGATTTCCGTGGCTGCCGGCGCTGGGCATCGCCCTGGTGCTGGGGTCGCTCCCAGGCTGCAAACGCGATCCGCCGGAACAGGCGCTCCGGAAAACCATCGCCTCGATGCAGGCGGCCGCACAGGATGGCGACACCGACGCCTTGTTTGCGCCCATTGCGGAGGACTTCGCGGGGTCGGAGACCATGGATCGCCAGGCATTCCGTCGCTACGTGACGTTGCTTCGCCTGCGCAACGCAAAGGTCTCCGTCACCCTCGGCCCGATCGAGGTGAAGTTGTATGGCAATCGGGCGAGCGCGGACTTCTCCGCGGCCCTGGCTGGAGGCGCCGGCCTGTTGCCCGAGCGGGCACGCGTTTACAGCGTCAGCACTGGCTGGCGGCTCGAAGGCTCGCAGTGGAAGCTGATTTCGGCGCGTTGGGACGACAGCCCCTGAGCGGGACCCGCGCGCCGCCAACACGCGTTGCGTGCTGGCGGACGTGCCGGTCGACTGCGCGGATCAGGCGGCCTTGCGGGCTGCCAATTGCCGCAGCACGTAATGCAGGATGCCGCCGTGGCGGAAGTACTCGACTTCCTTGGGCGTCAACAACAGCACTTGTACCTTGAAGCTCGTCTGCTTGCCATCTTCGCCCGTCGCGACTACGTCGGCCACGCGGCCGGCGCCATCCAGCAGGGCGGTGATGGCGATGGTCTCGCTGCCGGTCAGACCAAGCGTGCGGGCGTTCTGGTCGCCCATGAACTGCAACGGCAACACGCCCATGCCGACCAGGTTGGAGCGATGGATGCGCTCGAAGCTCTCGGCAATGACCGCCTTCACTCCCAGCAGGAGAGTGCCCTTGGCCGCCCAGTCGCGGGACGAGCCGGTGCCGTACTCCTTGCCGGCCAGCACCACCAGGGGCACGCCTTCGGCCTTGTAGCGCATGGCTGCGTCATAGATCGACATCCTGTCGCCGGACGGCTGGTGCAGGGTATTTCCGCCTTCCTCGCCACCCAGCATCAGGTTCTTGATGCGGATGTTGGCAAAGGTGCCACGGACCATCACGTCGTCGTTGCCGCGGCGCGAACCGTAGGAATTGAAGTCGCCCGGCGCCACGCCGCGCGCCTGCAGGAACTTGCCGGCCGGCGAACTGGCCTTGATGTTGCCCGCGGGCGAGATGTGGTCAGTGGTGATGGAGTCGCCGAACAGGCCGAGCAGGCGCGCGCCATGGATGTCCTCGATGTGTCCAACGTGCATGCGCATGCCGTCGAAATAGGGCGGGTTCTTGATGTAGGTGGAGGCCTCGTCCCAGGCGAATAAGACGCCGTCAGGCGAGGCGATCTTGTTCCAGCGGGAATCCCCGGCGAAGACGTTTGCGTAGTTGTGGGTGAACATCTCCGGTCCAACCGTCGCAGCGATGAGGTCGCCGACTTCCTTGTTCGACGGCCAGATGTCACGCAGGTAGACGGGCTTCCCGTCGCTGCCGGTGCCCAGCGGCTCGGTGGTCAGGTCGATGTCGATGGTGCCGGCGAGTGCGTAGGCGACCACCAGCGGCGGCGACGCCAGGTAGTTCATCTTCACCTCGGGGTGCACGCGACCCTCGAAGTTGCGGTTGCCCGACAGCACCGAGACCACCGCCAGGTCGTTTTCGGCGATGCCGCGCGAGACTTCATCCAGTAGCGGGCCGGAATTGCCGATGCAAGTGGTGCAGCCGTAGCCAACCACGTAAAAGCCGAGCTTCTCGAGGTCATCGAGCAGGCCGGCCTTCACCAGGTAGTCGGTCACCACCAGGGAGCCCGGGCCGAGCGAGGTTTTCACCCACGGTGCGGAATTGAGGCCGCGGGCGACGGCGTTGCGCGCGAGCAGGCCCGCGGCAAGCATCACCGCCGGATTGGACGTGTTCGTGCACGAGGTGATGGCCGCGATCACGACCGAGCCATCGCGAAGGGTCACTTCCTGGTCCCGGGCGCGAATCCTCGACGCCGGGCGCTCGGCAAGGTGCTCGGCCTGCGGCTGGTCGCCACCCTCGTCGTCCATGCGCTTGACCTCGGACTTGCTGGCCTTGCGATTGCTGACCAGTCCTTCCAGGCTGGACTCGAAGTTCTGCTTCATTGCCGACAGCAGCACGCGGTCCTGCGGGCGCTTGGGACCAGCCAGCGACGGCAGGACTTCGGCCATGTCCAGTTGCAGCGTGGCGCTGTACTCGGCTTCCACATCGGTGCGCCACATGCCCTGGGCGCGGGCATAGGCCTCGACCAGGCGGATCTGGTCCTCGCTGCGGCCGGACAGGCGCAGGTAGTTCAAAGATTCGGCGTCAATCGGGAAGATGCCGCAGGTGGCGCCGTACTCGGGCGCCATGTTGGCGATCGTGGCGCGATCGGCCAGCGGAAGATGATTCAGGCCGTCGCCAAAGAATTCGACGAACTTGCCCACCACGCCGAGCGAACGCAGCATCTGGGTGACAGTCAACACCAGGTCGGTGGCGGTGGCGCCCTCGGGCAGCTTGCCGGTCAGCTTGAAGCCCACGACCTGCGGGATCAACATGGAGCTGGGCTGGCCAAGCATGGCCGCCTCGGCCTCGATGCCGCCGACGCCCCAGCCCAGCACGCCCAGGCCATTGATCATCGTGGTGTGGGAGTCGGTGCCGAAGACGGTGTCCGGGAATGCCAGCAGCACACCATTCACCTCGCGCGCCATCACCACGCGGGCGAGGTTTTCCAGGTTGACCTGGTGCACGATGCCGGTATTGGGTGGAACCACCTTGAAATTGTCGAACGCCTTCTGGCCCCAGCGAAGGAAGCTGTAGCGCTCGCCGTTGCGCGCGAACTCGATCTTGCCGTTGATGTCGACCGAGTCGGCCTTGCCGAACGAATCGACCTGCACAGAATGGTCGATCACCAGTTCCGAGGGAATCAGCGGGTTGATATTGCTGGCCGAGCCACCCAGGCGCACGACGGCATCGCGCATCGCTGCCAGGTCGACCACGCAGGGAACGCCGGTAAAGTCCTGCAGCACGACGCGCGCCGGCATGAAGGCGATCTCGGTTTCCGGCTCGTCCTTCGGGTTCCAGCGGGCCACCGCCTCGATCGAGGCCTTGGTCACCGACACGCCATCCTCGCAGCGCAGCAGGTTCTCGAGCAGGATCTTCATCGAGAAGGGCAGGCGCGACAGGTCAAAGCGCTGGCCCAGCTTGGCCAGGCTGAAGATGGTGTAGCTGGTGCCGTTGACGGTCAGGGTGTCGCGGGTGGCGAAGGAGTCGCTCATTGGTGCTCCTGGGTGGTTTGATGGCGTGATCGGACGGGCAGGACACGTCGGAGACGACATATTATGCCCGAAAACAGCCTTTCCTGTCCCCGGCCGAGGTCCGGCTCCGGGCTAAGGATTGGCCGAAAGCATGTTGCGGGCGGACTCGACCATCGACCGGCGCGATAGCAGCAGGTCCCAGTAACTGCCACCGAGTTGGCGCCACAGCACGGCGCAGCGCAACGCGGCCAGCAATGTTGCGCGGACTTCGCCGACCAGCGCCGGCTGGCTGAGGTAGACGGGATTTCCCTGCACCATCACGCGCGGTCCAAGCGGGCTGATTTTCTCGGCATACAGTTCGCCCAGCCGTGCCAGGACGGTGGGGTGCGTGGGACCCCAATGCTCGCGCTGGCGCTCGATTTCCTCCAGGTCCTTGCGCACGGACGCCACCGTGGCCGGCGAGGCGATGAAGCGGCGCTCCAGGTGCAGGACGTTCATCGCGATCCGCGTCTGCGCGGCATCGCGATCCACGCCGTCCAGTTGCGCGACCAGCCGGGCGAGCCCCGGTTGCAGGTCGCGGGCGCTGCCGAAAACAGCCTCGGTCGACTCGGCGTCGAAGCGGAACAGGCTGTCGATGCAGGTGGCCAGCGGCGCGGTCTCGGCCTGTCCGTTGTTGGCCATCTGTTGCACCAGGCGGATCGACTGCAGCAAGCCGGCGAGGGCGAGGACCCGATCATTCATGCCGCGTTGATTCCCTGTTCTCGCCCGAATCGGGCGTCGGTCGCAAGTATGACGGCTCCGCCGAGGCATTCCTCGCCGTCGTAGAAAACCACGGACTGGCCCGGCGTGACGGCCCGCTGGGTGACATGGAAACGCACGTGCACGCCGCCATCGTCGCGCACAGTCACCGAGCAGGGCTCGTCGCGTTGCCGATAGCGGGTTCGGGCGGTGCATTCGAAGGCAGCGCAGGGAGGAGCGCCGGCAACCCAGTCAGCACATTCGCTGTCGAGCTCGTGCGACTGCAACCACTCGCTGTCGCTGCCCTGGTCGACATACAGCACGTTGCCCGTGACGTCCTTGCCGACTACGAACCAGGGCGCCGCCGGTCGGCCGCGGATGCCGCCTACGTGCAGGCCTTCGCGCTGGCCCAGCGTGTAATAGAACACGCCGTCGTGCTCGCCGACGCGGGTGCCGTCCACGCTGCGGATCTCTCCCGACCGGGCGGGAATGTACTGGGCAAGGAAGGAACGGAAGTCCCGCTCGCCGATGAAACAGATGCCGGTGGAGTCCTTCTTGCGCGCCGTGGAAAAGCCGGCTTCCAGCGCAAGTCGGCGAACCTCGGGCTTGGGCAGGTGGCCGATGGGGAACAAGGTGGCGGCCAGCTGGGACTGGCCCAACTGGTGCAGGAAGTAGGTCTGGTCCTTGTCGCCGTCCACCCCCCGCAGAAGTCGCCAGCGGCCGCCGGAGCAATCCACGCGCGCATAGTGGCCCGTGGCGATCTGCTCGGCGCCCAGCGCCTGCGCTTCGTGCAGGAATGCCTTGAACTTGATCTCACGGTTGCAAAGGACGTCCGGGTTGGGCGTGCGGCCGGAGCGGTATTCGGCCAGGAAGTGCTCGAACACGCCGCTCCAGTACTCGCCGGCGAAATTGCGCGCATGGAAGGGGATACCCAACTTGCCGCAGACCGCGAGTGCATCCCGCCGATCGTCCTCGGCGCGGCATTCGCCCGAGTCGTCCTCGTCCCAGTTCTGCATGAACAGTCCAGCGATGGGTTCGCCGGCCTTTTTCAGCAGCAGGGCGGCGACGGACGAGTCCACGCCGCCGGACATGCCGACCATGACCCGTGCGGCCTGGCTCATTCGACCTGGTTCAGGGCGTCGAGGGGGAACCTTTGCCCGGCAAGGAAGTCCTGGACCACCCGCCAGACCAGCGGGCTCCGATGGCGCGAAGTGACCGCCTGCAGTTCGGACGGGGTCATCCAGACCGCCTGGACGATTCCCTCGTCCAGCGGACGGTCGGCATCGTGGCTGACCGGCTCCGCCGCGAACGCCATGCGCAGATAGTGCCGGCCATTGCCACCGTCGGCAGCCTCCGGTGCCTTCCACTGGTAGGCACCGATGAAAGCGGTCAGCCGGACATGCCAGCCAGTCTCCTCAAGCGTTTCGCGCAAGGCGGCGGAAAACAGCGATTCGTCCGACTCCAGGTGGCCGGCGGGCTGGTTGAGCACCCGTTGCCCCTGCACATGTTCCTCCACCATCAGCAGCTGCCCGTCGCGGACTACCACGCAGGCAACGGTCACGTCGGGCTGCCAGAATTTCCCGCCTCGATAGCTCAAACGCATTCCATGGCTGGGCCGGGACGGCCGATGGGCAATTGTGGGATGAATCCCCGGAACCGTCCATGCCCTTGCATCAGCCGCCCGTCGCCCCGATTTATACTCGCGGCATGGCAAGACAACCCGACAGCGACCGAGAGCATGAGCATGGCGTGATGGTGGAAACCTCGAAACCCGAGGTGACCCGTCCTCCGCTCTACCAGGTCGTACTTCTGAATGACGACTTCACGCCCATGGATTTCGTGGTGGAGGTACTCCAGGTGTTCTTTTCCTTGAACCGGGAAAAGGCGACCCAGGTCATGCTCCACGTGCATACCCGGGGCAAGGGCGTTTGCGGCGTCTACACGCGCGAAGTGGCTGAATCCAAAGTGACGCAGGTGAACGAATTCTCCCGGATGCACCAGCACCCACTGTTGTGCAGCATGGAAAAGGCCTAGTCTGGAAATCGAGGAGACTGGCCCCATATCTGGGGAAACCTTCCGGAGACTAAAATGTTCAGCAAGGATCTCGAATATTCGATAGGCCAGTGCTACAAGCAGGCACGCGAGGCCCGGCATGAATTCATGACGGTCGAGCACCTTCTGTTGGCATTGCTCGAGAACCCCGCCGCGATCGCCGTGCTCAAGGCCTGCGGATTCAACCAGCCAAAGCTGGCCGATGGCTTGCGCGAAATAATCAGCGACAGTGTTCCCGTCCTGCCGGCTGACGACGCGCGCGACACCCAGCCAACGCTCGGTTTCCAGCGCGTGTTGCAGCGAGCCGTTTATCACGTGCAATCCTCCGGCAAGAAGGAAGTCACCGGCGCCAACGTGCTGGTGGCGATCTTCGGCGAGAAGGACTCGCATGCTGTCTACCTGCTGCAGCAGCAGGACATCAGTCGCCTCGACGTGGTCAATTACCTGTCCCATGGCATCGCCAAGGTCGGCGACGGCGCCGAGGACAAGGCGCAGCCTGGCGAGGCGCGCAATGAGGGCGAAGCTGGCGAGGAGCCCAAGGGCAATCCGCTGCAGGAGTTCGCAAGC
>JBKJMY010000005.1:0-8098 GCA_046596115.1 Arenimonas sp. | reverse complement strand
GAGTTGCCGGTGCCCTTGAACTCCTCGTAGATCACCTCGTCCATCTTGCTGCCGGTGTCGATCAGCGCGGTGGCGATGATCGTCAGCGAGCCGCCTTCCTCGACGTTGCGCGCCGCGCCAAAGAACCGTTTCGGGCGGTGCAGGGCATTGGCGTCGACGCCACCGGACAGGACCTTGCCCGAGCTGGGCACGACCATGTTGTAGGCGCGGGCGAGGCGGGTGATCGAGTCGAGCATGATCACCACGTCTTTTTTGTGCTCGACCAGGCGCTTGGCGCGCTCGATCACCATTTCGGCGACCTGCACGTGGCGCGCGGCCGGTTCGTCAAACGTGGACGAAATGACTTCGGCGCGCACGGTGCGCTGCATCTCGGTGACTTCTTCCGGACGCTCGTCGATCAACAGCACGATCACGTGGGTGTCGGGATGGTTGTAAATGATCGCCTGTGCCACATTTTGCATCAGCATCGTTTTGCCGGCTTTCGGCGGCGACACGATCAAGGCGCGTTGGCCTTTGCCCTGCGGCGCCATCAGATCCATGATGCGGCCGGTGATGTCTTCGGACGAACCGTTGCCGCGTTCGAGCGTGAAACGCTTGCGCGGGAACAGCGGCGTCAGGTTTTCGAACAGCACCTTGCCTTTCGACGCTTCCGGCGGCTCGCCGTTGATGGTGTCGACGATGTTGAGCGCAACGTAGCGCTCGCCATCTTTCGGGCTGCGGATGCGGCCGGAAATTTCGTCGCCGGTGCGCAGGTTGAAACGGCGGATCTGGCTGGGCGAGATGTATACGTCATCCGGGCCGGCCAGGTAGCTGGCGTCGGCGCTGCGCAGGAAGCCGTAGCCGTCGGGCAGGATTTCCAGCACGCCGTCGGCAGCAACACCGTTCGGGTGGCGCGAGAGCACCTTCAGCAGCGCGAAGGTGACGTCCTGCTTGCGCATGCGCGCCACGCCTTCGTGCAGGTTCAACTGCTCGGCCATCTCGAGCAGCTTGTGCGCGGGCATGCGCTTGAGCTCGGTCAGCGAGTAGGACGGGAAGTCGGGTGGCAGCTGCGGGCCGGTATAGGGCTGGTTCTGGTTGTTGCCACCACCGTCGCCACCGGCACCGCCTGCACCGCCGGCACCGCCTGCGTCATCGCGCGGCTGGCCAGTATTGGGGCCACCCTGGCGGTCGCGGCGGTCGCGGAAGCGGTCGCGGCGATGGCGGTTGCGGCCCTGGCCGCCGTCATCATCGCGGGCCTGGCCTTGCTGGCCGCCCGGATTCTGGTTCGGTGCGTTCTGGCCGCCTTGCGGGTTCTGGCCACCCTGCGGGCGGTCGCCCTGCTGGCCGTCGTCGCGCTGCGACTGGTCGCCGCCAGACGCATCGTCGCGTGGCTGCTGTTCGCCCCGGGGCTGCTGGCTGCGCTCCGCCGGTGCGGCAGGCGTGCGTTCGGCTGCGGCTGGGGCGGCAGCAGGTGGTGCGGCAGCAGGTGCGGGGGCGTCGGCGGGCGCATCGGCGCGGGCTTTGACGACAGTGCGCGGCTTGCGCACGCGCTTCTCGGCGGTTACGCCGGTTTCGGTTTCATTTTCGGACACGGAGTTCCTCGCGAATGCGAGTGAGGGGGAAGGAGAGATTGCAGATCGAGCGCGCGTCGGTGACGCGAGGCTGGTGAATACGCTAACCCGAGCGAGAAGAAATCACAAGCTGGGGGGATTTGGCGTTCAGGGTAGAAGGGGGCTGGCGGAGCTGAGGCGTAGAGCTGGGCCAGTTCCCACCCGTCGGCGCTGAGGCAAATGCGAAAAGCGCTTGAAGGCGGGAACCGGCCTTGGTGGGAACCGACCCGTCAGGCAACAGCCTTGTCGATGAAGGTGGCCAGGGCGCTCTTGCCGACGGCGCCGACCTGGGTCGAATGGACCTGGCCGCCCTTGAACATCATCAGGGTGGGAATGCCGCGGACCGCGTACTGGCGGGGCACCTTGGGGTTGTGGTCGATATTGATCTTGACCACCTTGACCCGTCCGGCGTAGGTGCCGGCCAGCTCGTCAACCATCGGGCCGATCATCTTGCATGGGCCGCACCACTCCGCCCAGAAGTCCACCAGCACCGGGGTATCGGACTGCAGGACCTGTGCATCGAAGTCGTCATCGCCAACATGGGTTACCTGGTCGCTCACGGGCAAACTCCTGATTTCTCTACTGAAGGGCAGGGCCGGGCTGGCCGCCGATTGAGTTAAACTGGGGGCTGACCACGCCGAAATCAAATTCCGGCGACCGCCCCAGGCTACCGACGCAGTGTGCGTCCGCAGTGCCGGGCACGCAAGCGCGGCCGGGCCGCGCGAATGAGCCAAGATGACCACCCAGAACCCTGATAAGCCCCTGACTGATATCGCGTTTTCCAGTTTTGTCCTGCAACCGGCCCTGCTCGCCGGCCTGGAATCCGCCGGCTTCACCCGCTGCACTCCCATCCAGGCCATGACCCTTCCGATCTCCCTGGGCGGACGCGACGTCGCCGGCCAGGCGCAGACCGGTACCGGCAAGACCCTCGCCTTCCTGATCACCCTGGTCGAGCGGCTGATGTCGCGGCCCGCGCTGGCCAATCGCGGCCCCGCCGACCCGCGCGCCATGATCCTTGCGCCGACCCGCGAGCTCGCTATCCAGATCCACAAGGACGCCGAGAAGTTCTGTGCCGGCCTCGGCCTGAAATTCGCGCTGATCTACGGCGGCGTCGACTATGACAAGCAGCGCGCCCAGCTGATGTCGGGCTGCGATGTGATCATCGCCACCCCCGGCCGCCTGATCGACTACGTGCGCCAGGGCGTAGTGCACCTGCATGCCTGCGAGGTGTGCATCCTCGACGAAGCCGACCGCATGTTCGACCTCGGCTTCATCAAGGACCTGCGCTTTTTGCTGCGCAAGCTGCCGCGTCGGGAAGAGCGCCAGACCCTGATGTTTTCGGCCACGCTCAGCCATCGCGTGCTGGAGCTGGCCTACGAGCACATGAACGAACCCGAGAAGGTCATCGTCGAAACCGAGACGATCACTGCCTCGCGGGTGCGCCAGATCGTGTACTTCCCGTCCAACGAAGAAAAGTTGCCGCTGCTGCTGGGGCTGCTGTCGCGCACCGATGCCAACCGCACCATGGTGTTCGTCAACACCAAGGCCTGGGTCGAGCGCGTCGGCCGGGCGCTGGAGCGGGCTGGCTATCGCGTCGGCGTGCTGTCTGGCGATGTGCCGCAGAAAAAGCGCCAGAGCATCCTGGCGCGCTTCCAGCGCGGAGAACTCGAAGTGCTGGTGGCGACCGACGTGGCCGCGCGTGGCCTGCACATCGACGCGGTCAGCCACGTCTACAACTTCGACCTGCCCTTCGATGCCGAGGACTACGTGCACCGGATCGGCCGCACCGCGCGCCTGGGCATGGAAGGCGACGCGGTCAGCTTCGCCTGCGAGATCTACGCGCAGTCGCTGCCGGAAATCGAAACCTATATCGAGCAGAAAATCCCGGTCGCTGCGGTCACCCCCGAGTTGCTGCGCCCGCTCCCGCGCGCCGCGCGCGAGCCGGTGGTCAGCGCCGATGGCGAGCCGGTCGAAAGCATCGCGGACCTGTTCCGCGAGGCCCGTGCCGAAGCCGAAGCCAGCGGCCGCGGCCGCGGGGGTTCGGGCGGTAGTCGTAGTGGCCCGCGTACTGGCAGTAGCAGCGGCCCGCGCGCCGGCAGCAGTTCGCGTACTGGCAGCAGCAGCGGCCCGCGTCGCGAAGCCGGCAGCTCCGCGCCGCGCCCGCCGCGCGAACCGCGCGCCGACCAGCCGGCGGATGCTCTCGCCGCCACGCCCGCGGCCACCGCCGCTGGCGCTGAGCAGCCTGCCGCCGCGCCGCGCCCGCCGCGTCCGCCGCGCGATCCCAATGCGCAGCAGGACGAGGGCGAGGCACGTCGCCGCCGCCGCCGCGGCCCGCGTCGCGAGGGTGACCCGGCCAACGCCAACATCGCCGCACGCCAGTCGGCCAACGGCAATGGTGGCGCTGCGCCGGCTGCCCGGCCTGCGCCGGCCGCGAGCCAGACGGTTTCCAAGGAAAGTTTCCTCAAGCGCTTCGCCCGCGGCGTGAAGTCGCTGGTGGCGCCGTCGAAATCCTGAGCTACGCACGGCACACTCCCGGTTGGGACCGCGCGAGGAAAACGGCATGAGCCTGTTGCGACTGGATGGTGTCGGCAAAAGCTACGCAGGCGGGCAGCAAGCGCTCGAAGGCGTCAGCTTTTCCGTTGAGGCGGGCGAGATGCTGTTCATCACTGGCCACTCCGGTGCCGGCAAGAGCACCCTGCTGCGCCTGATCCACCTCAGCGAACGCCCTACGCGCGGCACCGTGCTGGTGGCCGATCGCAACCTGGCCAAATTGCGCGGCCGGCAGGTCGCCCTGCACCGGCGTTCGGTCGGCGTCGTGCACCAGGACCATCGCCTGCTGGTCGAGCGCAGTGTCTTCGACAACGTCGCCTTGCCCTTGCGCATCGCCGGCCTGCCTGCCGCGGAAATCAGTCGGCGCGTGCGCTCGATGCTGGACAAGGTCGGGCTCGGCGCGCGGGAAAAATCGCGGCCGCTGCAGTTGTCCACCGGCGAACAACAGCGTGTCGGTATTGCCCGCGCGATGATCGCGCAGCCGATGATCCTTCTCGCAGATGAGCCCACCGGCAACCTCGACCCGACCCTGGCCGCCGAGATCATGCAGCTGTTCGCCGCCTTGCAGGCACAGGGCACCGCCGTGCTGATTGCCAGCCATGACCTGGCCCTGGTGCGCCGCCTGCGCAAGCGCGTGCTGGTGCTCGACCACGGCAAGCTGGCGGACGACATCGCGCCCGAGGACCTGGCCGCATGAACACGCCCGACCTGCCCGTCGGCGCGCCCGAACCGGCGGCAAAAGCTGCAGCCGGCAGCCGCGTGAAGCGGCCCGGCATCGGCGCACGCCTGCGCGCTTGGCGCGATCAGCACCTGTGGTCGCTGGTGTCCAGCCTCGGCCGGGTCGCGCAACGCCCGTTTTCCACCCTGATGACCATCGGCGTGATGGCGGTTGCCCTGGCCTTGCCGATCGGCCTGGGCCTGGGCCTGTCCAACCTGGAGCGACTATCCGGCTCGGTGCAGGAGTCGCGCGAGGTCGGGCTGTTCCTCAATACCGAGGTCGGCGTGGTGCAGGCCGGCACGCTGGCCGACGAATTGCGCAAGCGCAAGGATGTGGCATCGGTCCAATTGAAGACGCCCGAGCAGGGGCTGGAAGAATTCCGCAGCATGAGCGACCTGGCCGGCGCGCTGGCGCTGGTCGGCGACAACCCGTTGCCAAGCGTGTTGCTGGTCACGCCGCGCGACGATGGTGCCGCCCTGGCCGAGGCGATGCGCCACGAGCCGCGGGTCGAGCTGGTGCAGCACGACGCGACTTGGCGCAGACGGCTCTCGGCATGGCTCGCCTTCGGGACCCAGTTCACCTGGGTGCTGGCCGGTTTGTTCGGGCTTGGCGTATTGCTGGTCGTTGGCAACACCGTGCGCCTGGAGATCGGCAACCGGCGCGACGAGATCGCGGTTCTGCAACAGCTTGGCGCCACGGACGGCTTTATTCGCAGGCCATTCATTTACCTGGGGGCATGGTACGGGCTGGGGGCTGGCGCCCTTGCGCTGGGTCTTCTGGCGATTTCCGATGCATTGCTGCAGCCAACGCTGTCGGCGCTGGTGGCAAGCTATGGCAGCGAATTCGTCTGGCGTGGCCCGGGCGTGGTGGGCGTGGCAAGTGTGCTGGCTGTCGCAACAGCGCTTGGCTGGCTGGGTGCCTGGCTCGCCTGCGGCCACCATCTGAGGCAGACTCGTCCGACGGAGCTTTGAGCACGCACATGGGCAGCACCCCCGGTTTTCGACTGACTGAAACATCCGCCCCGCGCATCATGGTGGTGGACGGTTCCAAGGTCGTGCGCAAGATGATCGAAGGCGTGCTGCGCCAGCAGCTGCCGACGATGGAATTCATCGGCGTGGAAACCGGCGAGGAAGCCAAGAAGGCGCTGCAATCGGGTGCGTTCAGCCTGGTCACCACCGCGCTGCGCTTGCCCGATATGGATGGGCTGGCGCTGGCCCGGCACCTGCGCGAGCACACCCCGCAGGCGTACATCCCGATCATCGTGGTCTCCGGCGATGTGCAGGAGCGACTCGAGAGCCGCAGCTTCAACGACAATGTCACAGACTACTTCGACAAGTCGCTTGGCTTCAATGCGCTGGCCGCCTTCATCAAGGGCTACGTCGCGCCGGAGTCCGAGCCGGGTGGCGAAGTGCTGTACGTGGAAGACAGTCGCGTCGTGGCCCTGGCCACGCGCCGCATGCTGGAAAAGCATGGCCTGCAGGTGATCCATTGCACCTGCGTCGAGGACGCCGTCGCGCACCTGGAAACCATGAAGGCGCAGAACCGCATCCCGGGTCCCGATGTTGTCTTGACCGATGTCTATCTGAAGGGTGACCTGACGGGCAAGGACCTGGTGAAGTCGATCCGCAATGTGTTCGGCTATCCCAAGGGCCTGCTGCCAGTACTGGTGATGACCGGCGATGCCAATCCCGCCAACCAGACCGATCTGTTGCGCGCTGGCGGCAATGACCTGGTGCAAAAGCCGATCGAGGAACGCCTGCTGGTGACCAAGCTGCTGTTCCAGTTGCGGGTCGGCCGGTTGATGCGCGAGAAGCGCATTCCCGCGTTGCGGCCCGTGGGCGCCAGCTGATCCCACCGGTGCCGGACTCGCGCGTCCAGCTCGACGCGTCGTGGAAACAACGCGTCGGCGATTACCTGCAGCAACCGCAGATGCAGGCGCTGTCGGCGTTCCTGCGCGAAGAAAAGGCCCAGGGCAAACGGATCTATCCGCCCGGCCCGGAACTGTTCGCCGCGCTCGACGCCACGCCCTTCAACACAACCAACGTGGTGATCCTCGGGCAGGACCCGTACCACGGCCCCGGCCAGGCGCATGGCCTGTGCTTTTCCGTGTCGCCCGGCACCGACGTGCCGCCGTCGCTGCAGAACATCTTCAAGGAAATCGAACGCGACCTGGGCCTGCCCAGGCCCACGCACGGCTGGCTGATGCCCTGGGCACGGCAGGGTGTGCTGCTGCTCAACTCGGTGCTCACGGTAGAAGCGGGCCGGGCCGGATCGCACCAGGGCAAGGGCTGGGAGGGATTCACCGACCACATCGTCGAGACCCTCGACCGCGAGCGGGACGGCCTGGTGTTCCTGCTCTGGGGCAGCTATGCACAAGCCAAGGGCCGGATCATCGATTCACGCCGGCATTGCGTCCTGCGGGCGCCGCACCCCTCGCCCCTGTCGGGGCATCGCGGATTCATCGGATGCGGACATTTCTCGGCGGCCAACCGCTGGCTGGCCGGTCGGCAACTGCCGGCGATCGACTGGTCGCTTCCGCCGCCGCCGGCCGCCTAGGCGGCGAAAACCGGCGCCGTTCAGGTTGTCGGGGGCTTGAAGGGAACCCGGTCGCCCCCAGAACTGTCTGAACCACTGTTCCATGAATGGAACACAGTCTCCCGCGCAGCCCTGTCGATAGGGTCAAATCGCGGGTGGTAAACTCGCCCCCATGAGCAAGAATACGATGTCCACGACCGCCCTGATCCCCAACAACCTGCCGATCCCCAGCGCGCTGGGTTCGCTTGATGCGTATATTTCCGCCGTCAACCAGGTGCCCGTCCTCACCGTCGAACAGGAGCAGGCCTTGGCCCGCGCCTATCGCGACGACGAAGACCTCGATGCCGCCAAGAGCCTGATCATGTCGCACCTGCGTTTCGTGGTGCACGTCGCCCGTGGCTACCAGGGCTATGGCCTCGGTATGGGCGACCTGGTGCAGGAAGGCAATATCGGCCTGATGAAGGCGGTCAAGCGCTTCGACCCCGACCAGGGCGTTCGTCTGGTCAGCTTTGCCGTGCACTGGGTGCGCGCGGAGATGCACGAGTTCATCCTGCGCAACTGGCGCATCGTCAAGGTCGCCACCACCAAGGCCCAGCGCAAACTGTTCTTCAACCTGCGCTCATCCAACCCAGGCGCTTCTTGGACTTGCGCAGGTTGAAGAACAGTTTGCGCTGCGCCTTGGTGGTGGCGACCTTGACGATGCGCC
>JBKJMY010000355.1:0-5109 GCA_046596115.1 Arenimonas sp. | reverse complement strand
GTCGCCAACGGCGGCCGCGTTCAAGGGCAGCCGCGAAATCGGATTCGCGATCATCGCGATGAGCCTGACACTGGCTGCATTGTACGTGCCGTTCGCGTTCTCCACCGGCCGCAGCGGCAAGCTGTTCATCGAGTTCGCGCTGACCCTGGCCGGTGCAGTGGTGGTGTCCGGATTCACCGCGCTCACGCTGTCGCCGATGATGTGTTCGCGCCTGCTGCGCCATGAGAACAAGCACGGCGCGGCCTATGAGTTTGGCGAAAGGATCCTGCGCGGCCTGGACAATGGCTACAAGCACGCCCTGCGGGGCGTGATGACCGTGCGCTGGTGGGTGGTCGGTGGCGCGTTTGTTGTCGTGGGTGGCGCGGCGCTGTTGTTCCTGCACCTGCCAGTCGAACTCGCGCCGCAGGAGGACCAGGGCCTGGTGATCGGGATTGCAAGCGCCCCGGAAGGCGCGACCATCGACTACACCGATACGTATGCCAAGCAGATGGAGGCGATTTTCAAGACGATCCCGGAGGTGGACCGGTATTTCGAGATCGTCGGATTCAATGGGGTGACTTCGGCGATTGGCTTTGTCCGCCTGCAGGATTGGTCCAAGCGGTCGCGCACGTCCGAGCAGGTGAAGGGCAGCCTGTTCCCGCAGTTTGGCGGCATCACCGGTGTGATGGCCTTCCCGGCCACGCCGCCGCCGCTGGGCCAGGGCGGATTCGGGCAGCCGGTCAGTTTCGTGCTGCAGACCACCGGCACCTGGGAAGACCTGGATGCACTGGTAAAGAAACTGATTGCCAAGATCGGCGAGAACCCGCAGCTGACCAATCCCGATTCCGACCTCAAGCTCAACAAACCCCAGCTGCGCCTGGATCTCGACCGCGACAAGATCGCCGCGGTCGGCACCGATGTCGCCACCGTTGGCCACACGCTGGAAACCATGCTGGGTGGCCGGCGTGTCACGCGCTTCAAGAAGGGCGCCGAGCAATACGACGTCATCGTGCAGATCGCCGATGATGCCCGCCGTACCCCGGAGCAACTGGCCGACATTTACGTGCGTGCCGGAGACAATTCGATGGTGCAGATGAGCAACCTGGCGTCGGTCAAGGAAACCGTGGCCGCAAAGGAGCTCAATCACTTCAACAAGCTGCGTGCGGCAACCATCAGCATGGGACTGGCGCCGGGCTACTCGCAGGGCGACGCGCTGAAGTGGCTTGCGAATGCGCTGCAGCAAGTGGCGCCCGGCGCGCAATACGACCTGTCGGGCCAATCGCGCGAGCTGCGTGAGTCCGGCTCCAGCGCCGCGGTGATGCTGCTGCTGGCGCTGGCCTTCATCTACCTGGTGCTGGCGGCACAGTTTGAAAGCTTCATCGACCCGGTGGTGATCCTGGTATCGGTGCCGCTGGCGGTGTTCGGTGCCTTCCTTTGCCTGGTGTTGCTCAATATCGGCAACGGCATGGGGCTGTGGAACACGGTGACGTCCTGGAACATCTACACGCAGATTGGCGTTGTCACGCTGATCGGCCTGGTGTCCAAGCACGGAATTCTTATCGTGGAGTTCGCCAACCAGTTGCAGGAACAGGGCCGCAGCAAGCTGGAAGCAGCAGTCGAGTCGGCCGGCCTTCGCCTGCGCCCGATCCTGATGACCACCGGCGCGATGGTGCTCGGCTCGATCCCGCTGGCCTTTGCCAGTGGCGCAGGCGCAGAGGCGCGGCACCAGATCGGCTGGGTAGTGGTCGGCGGGATGAGCTTTGGCACTGTCCTGACTCTGTTCGTGGTGCCGGTCGTGTACACCCTGCTGGCCCGCACCCATCGCCATGTCACGCTCGATGGCGACAAGCCGCAGGCCCAGGATAGCCAGGCGCCCGCAACCCATTGATTCGGAAGGCCCGCTCAGGCCCGGGCGCCCGTTGCCCGGGCATCCAGTCTCCCGACGTGAGACAATAGGGATTGGCGCTTCAGCGTCATCCGCCCAAATTGAAGGAATTCCCATGCGTAAGGCACGCGCGCGGCGCCGCAGGGCCCGCCTGAACAGCCACAAGAAGTAAGAAAACGCCGGGCTCGCCCGGCGTTTTGCTGTGTCTCAGCCGCGGTAGCGGCAGCCGGACGTGCAGGTCTCGTGGACCACCACCTCGGACAGCAGCGGCAGCGCCGGCTTGAGATGGTCCCAGATCCAGATCGCGAGGCGCTCGCTGGTCGGGTTGTCCAGCCCCTCGATGTCGTTGAGGTAGTGGTGGTCCAATCGATCGTAGAGCGGCTGGAACGCGCGCTTGATGTCGGAAAAATCCATCACCCAGCCGGTGTCCAGCCCCGGCTCGCCCGAAACGATCAGCTCGACCTGGAAGGAATGCCCGTGCAGGCGCGCGCACTTGTGGCCGTCTGGCACATTCGGCAGGCGGTGCGCGGCCTCGATGTGGAAGCGCTTGTAGATGTCCATGCGCCGCGATTATAAGTTGCGGGAGATCTCAAATATGGGAGCGGCTTCAGCCGCGTTTTGGTCCAATCGCGGCTGAACCCGCTCCCACATCGGATCGCTCCCACACCTGAGAGCTCCCAAAGTGCTGCTCCCACAGTGGGGTCAGCGGTCTTTGCGGGCAGCGGCTTTCAGTTTGTCCTTGGCTTCGCCCACGTGCATCTCGGCCTTGCCCAGCTTCTTCTCAGCCTTGCCGGCGAGTTCCTTGGCGTGGTTGCCGGTGACCTTGCCGACGACTTCCTTCACGGCGCCCTTGATCTCGTGCGTTGCTGCATCCTTGCGGATCTTGTCCATTGCGCATCTCCAGCCGGCAGGTTGCCGGGAGCCCACGGTACGCCACGCAATCCCCGCGTGCCGCTACCTGCGGAATCGGGTGTGCGCAGATTCAGTCGGGGGAAGATCCGCGCGTCTCGCGCCCGTTTCCCGTGGGTTCAAGCGACGGTGCTAAGGTTGCTGGAATCCCACTCCACGGACGGAGATAACCATGCGCAAGATTGCGCCCGCGCTTGCCATTCCCCTGATCGCCACGCTGATGCTTGGCGCCTGCGACAGGAAAAACCACGCCGATATCGACATCCCGACCGCGCAGACCCGCGCTGCGCTGGCTTTGAGCGCATTCGAGTGCAGCCATCTGGCGTCCGCACAGGCCGATACCTCCCGGTTGTTCAACCTCGGACTGCAGGCCGGCCGTGATTTCCTGACGTTTTCCGACAGCAACCAGAGCGGCTACCAGAGCATCCGCAACCAGGTTGATCCGATCTGGATGCGGATTGAAGCGCGACCCTCGGTGGATTTCAAGCTGGGCGAACTGCACGCCTACACCATCGCCCGCGCGATCGAATGGCGCGGCCGCTACGGCGAGCGCGACTGGGACCAAAGGCGCCAGCAGTTGTACGTCGAAAAGAACTGCCAGTTCCTGGCGCTTCCCGCCCAGAAGCCCTGACCGGGCGACGGGTCAGCGCTCTTTGCGATAGTTGACCGATGCCTTGTTCTCTGCCGTGCTCGATTCAATCTCGATATCGAAACCCTTGCGCAGCAGGTACTTCAGCGTGAGCACCTGGCCGGAGCCGACCAGTGCCACGCCGTAGCTTACGTAGAGCTTGGGTGACAGATATTTTCCGGCGCTGACCACCGAGCCGCCGAGTGCACGATTCTCGGTGATGCCGGCATCCTCCAGCCCCAGCTTCGCACCCAGTTGGCCGACCAGCAGGTTGCTGCCCAACGACAACGCGCTGCGTGCTGCATTGAGCTGCTGGCCTTCGGCGGCACTGGCAGTGGATAGCGGGCGACCAAGCGCCAGGTAGGCCAGCGCCTCGGATTGTGAGCTGGCCGGATTGCTCCACACCGTCGCGACAGGTGCCTCGGCACGCCCGCGTACATCCACGCCCGCGGTCACGTCACCAACCTGCCGCTCGGCACGGATATCCAGCAGCGGATTGGCGATCGGGCTGTTCGACCACACCAGCTTGCCGCGGGTGATGTCCAGCTTCTGCCCATATGCCAAATACTTGCCATCAACGTTGAGTTCGCCACTGGCGGTCAACTCGCGACCGGGGCGCGAAAGCGCGCGCAGGCGGCCGGTCAGCCGGCCATCCAGGCCATAGCCATCCACGCGCACGTCCTTGCCCGGCACGATGGTCAGGTCCATGTTGATCGACATCGGCGCGCCCTGGTCGGTTTTCGCCGGATCGACGATGCGCACGTCAGGTGAACTTGCCACGCCGCCACCCAGCCGCTCCAGGTGCAGGCGCGCCGAGGGCACGCCGACGGTACCGGTGACCGAGATGCCTTCACCAGTGCGATGGACGACATCGAGCTCCGGATCGATCACCGCGCGCAGCGTGCGCATGTCGGCGGCGAGCACGTTCTTGCCACTGACGTGCAGGTTTACCGGCGTGCCATCGCCGCCCCATCCCATCGTGCCAGCCACGCGCAGCACGCCATCACCCAAACGCACCTGGCCGGTGAGCGTGGCCTCGTTGTTGCCGTGCGGCTCGAGGCGCAGGTTACCCTCGCGCAGCGTAGTGCCAAGTGCGGGCACGTCGGCGCCAAAGTTGGACAGCACTGCGGAGCCGCCCAGGCGTGCGCTGGCACGGGAGCCACTCAATGTGATCGTGCCATCGACGCGACCGGTTGGCGCCGCAATGTCGGGTGAGAATAATTCCAGCCAGGTGAGTTCGGAGGTGTGCAGCTCGGCGCTTGCATCGAGGGCTGCGGCCGGCGCCCAACCGGTGTCGATCCGGGCATCGAGCGTGCCGCCGCGGGTGAACAGGGCCTTCAACGTGCCGCCGATCTTGTTGGCATCGAAGCGGGCATCAAGTGCAACGCGCTGGAATCCGAGCGCATCCTGGCGCCCGCCCAGTGCGAATCCGCCTGCGCCCGCGAGCGCGGCCACGTGGCCACCCCACGCGCCGCCAGCGCCCGGTTGCAGCGTGGCATCGAAGTCGACGTTGCCGTGCACCTGCCAGGACTGCCCGTCGGAGGGTTCGGGCAGGTAGGCCTGCACCAGCGTCAGCGGCAGCTCGGTGCCTTTCACGCGGATACCGGCGCCAGGCCATTCACCTCCGGCGCACAGCGTCCCACCGGTACTGCCGACCAGGCAGGCGTGTTCAACAAGGCCGCGCGTTCCTGTCCATGCGAAAGCCGAC
>JBKJMY010000330.1:0-6631 GCA_046596115.1 Arenimonas sp. | reverse complement strand
CTGGGCGGCCCGGGTGCAGGTCCGGACATCACCGCCGCAGGCCTGCTCAGTGACATCGTGGCCGCTGCCGTGGAGCTTTCACTGCGCGGAAGTTACTGAGTCGCCCTGGGTCGCCCTGCGTCGCCGCGTCCAGATAGCCGTCAGCCAGCTAGCCGTCAGCCAGCAGCGCATGCAGAGTGTGCCGGTAGCGTGCGGCGATCACGGCGCCGCCAGGATGGCGTCCGTCGCGCACGACGCACTTGCCGCCGACGCGTACCTCGCTGACCAGGTTCCTGTTTCCCGCAAACACAAAGCGATCGTGCAGGTCGGCGGCCGCTGCGCCGGCCAGTGACATGGCGTCCGGATCGAGCAACACGATGTCTGCTTCCTGGCCCGACATGCCGCTGGACTGGCGGCCGCCCGCAACGGCGCCGAGCACCAGCGACTCGCCGACGCTTGGACGACCCGGGCGCGCGGCGATGTTGCGCTCGCGCGCTGACAGCCGTTGCCCATACTCGAGCCAGCGCAATTCTTCCACTGGCGACACCGACACGTTGGAATCCGAGCCGATGCCGAAGCGCCCGCCCGCGTCGAGGAAGCGCCGCAGCGGGAACAGGCCATCGCCGAGATTGGCCTCGGTGCTCGGACAGATCGCGACCACCGCATTGCTGCGCGCGATGCCATCGCACTCGACTGGCTCCAGATGGGTGGCATGCACCAGGGTCCAGCGCGAATCGACCTGCGCATTGTCGAGCAGCCACTGGACCGGACGGGCACCACGGCTGGCCACACACTCTTCGACCTCGGCCACCTGCTCGCCGATATGGATGTGTATCGGCCCGTCGGCAACTGGTGACGCCAGCAATTCGCGCATCGCATCGGGAGCAACGGCGCGCAAGCTGTGGATCGCGACGCCGACGCGCAGGTTGGCATCCTCCTGCGCGCGCAGGGCCTGCACCAGCGACACGAAGGCATCCAGACCATGGCCAAAGCGCTGCTGGCGCAGCGATAGCGCGCGACCATCGAACCCACCTTGCATGTACAGCACCGGCAACAGGGTCATCCGGATGCCGGTTTCGCGCGCCGCAGCGATCAGCGCCTGCGACATCGCCGACGGATCGTCATACGGCGTGCCGTCGGCCTGGTGGTGCAGGTAGTGGAATTCGCACACCGATGTGTAGCCCGCCTCCAGCATCTCGACGTAAAGCTGCGCGGCGATGTCGTGCAATGACTCGGGCGTGATCCGTCCGGCAAAGCGATACATCAGCTCGCGCCAGGTCCAGAAGCTGTCGCGCGGATCGCCCTGCCGCTCCGCAAGTCCAGCCATGGCGCGCTGGAACGCGTGCGAGTGGATGTTCGGCAGGCCGGGCAGTTCGAATCGGGTCATGCGGCGATTCTAATCGGCCCGGTCCGGGCGTGGGCGGCGACTTGCCGCATAATCGGTGCATGGGTACGCAAGCCACCGCAGGTTCCAACGATGCGCGCTACGCCGACACCGGCGACTGGGACGGCGTCCTGCTCGACGCGCGCCTGGTAACCCTGTCCGGCGACGCGGGCTATGGACTCATCGAGGACGGGGCGGTGGCCTGGGCCTATGGCCGCATCGCCTATGCTGGCCCGCGCGCGGGCCTGGATCCGGTGCGGCTGGATAGCGCGCAGCGCGTGCTGTCGGCGAACGGGGATTGCGTGACGCCGGCACTGGTCGATTGCCACACACACCTGGTGTTTGCGGGCAATCGCGCGCAGGAAGCCGAGCGTCGCGCCGAAGGCGCCAGCTATGAACAGATCGCCCGCGAAGGCGGCGGCATCGCCTCCACCATGCGCGCCACCCGTGCCGCCAGCGAAATTGAACTGCTCGCGCAATCGCGCCCGCGCGCGCTCGCATTGCGCGATGACGGCGTGGCGACGATCGAGGTCAAGTCCGGCTATGGACTTGAATTGGACAGCGAACGACGCATGCTTCGTATTGCACGCCAGCTCGGCGAGGAACTCGGTCTGACAATACGCTGCACCTTCCTCGGCGCGCATGCGCTACCGCCCGAATACGAGGGCCGCGCGGACGACTACATCGATGCAGCCTGCAATTGGTTGCAGATCCTGCACAGCGAAGGCCTGGTCGATGCCGTGGACGCATTCTGCGAGGGCATCGCTTTCAGCCCTGCGCAGGTACGGCGCATGTTCGAAGCGGCAAGTGCGCTCGGGCTTCCGGTCAAGCTGCATGCCGACCAGCTCAGCGACCTCGATGGCGCGGCACTGGCTGCGGAGTTTGGCGGACTGTCCGCGGACCATCTCGAATACAGCAACGAAGCATCGGTGCAAGCGATGGCCGCCGCAGGCAGCGTGGCGGTGCTGCTGCCCGGCGCCTTTCACATCCTGCGCGAAACGCGGCTGCCGCCACTCGACCTGCTGCGGGCGCACGGCGTACCGATGGCCGTGGCCACCGACCTCAATCCCGGAACATCACCACTGCAGTCGCTGCGGCTTGCGATGTCGCTGGCCTGCACGTATTTCCGCCTGACGCCCGAAGAGGCGCTACGTGGTGCGACGATGCATGCGGCCGCGGCGCTGGGCCTGGCCGATCGCGGCCGGCTCCAGCCGGGCCTGCGCGCGGACATCGCGCAATGGTCGGTTGGCCATCCCAGCGAGCTGGTGTATTGGCTTGGAGGCACGCCCCTGCGGCGGCTGGTCGCCGGCGGTCATCTGTTGGTCGATCGCGCCTGAGGCCAACGCGCTGGGCCCGCTGCGAGTGAAGTGCACGGCGAGCGAAGTGCGCGGCCAGTGAAGTGCGCGGCGAGCGAAGTGCACGGCGACAGACCCCCGGAAACGACAAACCCCGCCGGAGCGGGGTTCAGTCTGACAGCAGTCGGCAACGCTTACTTTGCGGCAGCCTTCTTCACCGCGACCTTGCGCGCGGGTGCGGCGACCTTCGGCTTGGCGGCAACAGCGGCCTTGCCAACCGGCGCCTTGGTGGTGCTGGAACGGGCATTTCCGTAGCTGGAAATGTTGCGCTTGCCCTTGGCCGTCTTGCGGTCACCCTTGCCCATCGTGGTCGTATCCTAGTGGAATCGGAAAGGGGCACAGCCTAGCACCCGCGGGCACTGCGACCAAGCATTCAGTGCGCGTGCGTACATGCCTGTTCATGGCAATGGCCCTGGCTCAGGCGCAGGTTCACCAAGTGCGCGGCAGCCACCAGGGTGCCGCCGATGCTCATCGCCACCGCATGCGCGACCCGCGATTCGTGCAAGGCCGGGATCAGGATGCCCGCCCACAGCGCGCACAACCCAGGCACCAGCACCGCGAACGCGTGATATGCGCGGTGGCCGCGGTAGCCATGGACCAGGCTCGCGGTCGCCAGCGCCGAGGCAAACAGCACGAAGCCCCGCTCAAAGCCATCGGAGGCGAGGAAGCCGAGCCCAAGCACTGGAAGCAGCGCCAGGGCCAGCGGAAGCAGGGCGCAATGCACCGCGCACAGCATCGCGCCGACACTGCCAAGCCTGTCCACCAGGGGTGCGGGTGACCAACGGGATGGGGAATAGTCCATATTGGAACAATATAACATTCCATTCCACGATGGAATAGAACGTCGCCGGCCATGAAGCCGGCTGTTCAGCCCGCCATTCAGCCGGCGGAACAATCCCGGCACAGCCCGTGCACTTCCAGGGTCTGGGCCCGCGGCTGGAAGCCGACGGCGCGGGCCTGGCTGTCGAGCAGCCCGGCGATGCGCTCGTCCTCAAGCTCGATCGCATTCTGGCAGTTGTCGCAGATCAGGAAGGGAACCGAATGCCGCACCTGCGGGTGATGGCAACTCACGAAGGCGTTGATCGATTCGAGGCGGTGGATGAAGCCCTCGGCAAGCAGGAAGTCAAGCGCGCGATAGACGCTGGGTGGCGCGGCCTTGCCGGTACCCGACTTCAGCTTCTCGAGCAGGTCGTAGGCCTTGGTTGGTTTGCCAGCGGCGGCCACAAGCGACAGAACCCGCGCGCGCAACGGCGTCAGCCGAAGCTGGCGCGCCACGCAAGCCTGCTCGACCGCGTGCACATAGGCCGCAGCATCGTGTACGTGATGCGCGGGGTCGCTGCACGGGTCGGCCGCATGATTGGCATCGCGGTGGGAGTGCGCTCCACGGCGATGCGTTTGCGGCCTCGAAGGAGTCTTGGGCATGGGCCTAGGGTGGGCGCACCGACCGGCGCATTCAAGCGTCCGCGGGGATCTTCGCCAGCGCTGCGTCGATGCGCGCCAAGGCCTGCGCCTTGCCGGTGAGGAAGACGGTGTGTTCGATCGAGGGCGACACCTGGGTGCCGGTAATCGCAACGCGCAGCGGCTGGGCAATCTTGCCCAGGCCCACACCCAGCGCCTCGCCAGTTGCCGCCAGTGCCGATTTCACGGCCTCGACGTTCCATTCCGGCAGCGCGGCCAGCTGTTCGCGCACCACATGCAGGGGGATGCTGGCCGCGGGCACGAGGTGCTTGGCGACGGCCGCGGCGTCGTACTCGGTCAACGGAAGGAACCACACACCTGCGCGTGCAGCGAGGTCCTTCAATGTCTGCACACGATCGCGCAGTGCGCGCACCAGGTCGCCAGGAGACGGCCCGTTGGCAAGGTCATAACCCGCCTGTTCCAGATGCCACACCAGGTGCTTGCCAACCTCTTCGGGATCGTCGGACTTCATGTAGTGCTGGTTGAGCCAGCTGAGCTTCTCGATATCAAAGCGCGATGCAGAGTGGTTGACGTCCTCGATCCGGAACAACGCGGTCATCTCGTCGCGACTGAAGATTTCCTGGTCGCCATGCGACCAACCCAGGCGCACCAGGTAGTTCAACAGCGCGTGCGGCAGGAAGCCGTCGTCGCGATACTGCATCACACTCACCGCGCCGTGGCGCTTGCTCAGCTTGGCACCATCGGGGCCCAGGATCATCGGCATGTGCGCGAAATCGGGAACCGGCGCACCCAGCGCCTGGTAGATGTTGATCTGCCGCGGCGTGTTGTTGACGTGGTCATCGCCGCGGATCACATCGGTGATGGCCATGTCCAGGTCGTCCACCACGACCGCGAAGTTGTAGGTCGGATAGCCGTCCGAACGAAAGATCACCAGGTCATCGAGCTCGGTGTTGCTCCACTCGATCCGGCCCTTGATTGCATCTTCGAACACCACCGTGCCATCGGCTGGATTCTTGAACCGGATCACCCGGTTCGGGTCATCGCGGAACGGCGCCTTCAAGTCCCGATAGTGGCCGTTGTAGCGCGGCTTTTCCTTGGCCGCGAGCGCGATCTCGCGCATTGCCTCGAGCTCGTCGCGGGTTTCGTAGGCGTAATAGGCCAGCCCCTCGGCCAGCAACTGCTCGGCCACCTGCCGATAGCGGGCAAGCCGGTGGGTCTGGTAGATCGGGCCTTCGTCGTACTCCAGGCCAAGCCAGTCCATCGCGTCGAGGATCGCCTTGACGTTCTCGTCGGTGGAGCGCTCGCGATCGGTGTCCTCCACCCGCAGGATGAACTTGCCACCGCGCTGGCGCGCCTCGAGGTAGCAGTACAGTGCCGTGCGCGCGCCACCGATGTGCAGGAAGCCGGTCGGGCTCGGGGCGAAACGCGTGCGACAGGTCATGGGCGTGCTCGGCAGGACATGGCCGAGCATTTTAGCGCAGCCGGCCCATCGCGCCCTGCCCTGCCGACCGACCTCGGCTCCAGTGATCGAGGCGCCTGTGATCGAGGCAGGCGCGACGCGGCATGGCCGACAGCGACTATTTCACCGTGATCTGGATCCGATCCGATACCAGCGGCGGGTTGTGCGGAATGTGGTTCGCGTCGCCCAGCACCAACTGCAGCGTGTGCTTGCCGGGCGGCAGGTCAATGGTCGTCTCGGTCTGTCCCTTGCCGAAATGCAGGTGTTGCTGGTCCTTCGGCAGCGGCTGGTCGGCCACTGGCGGCGGCGAATCCACGAACAGGTGGTGGTGGCCCGTGCCCTCGGCGGCGGCCCCGGCCGAGCCGGCGGGCGCAACGCCCATGCCACTCAGGCCGAACTGCACCAGCAGTTTCCCATGCACCACGGCACCCGGCTTGGGACTGATGAAATACACGCGTGCGTCGGCGGGCCGGGGCGTGCGCGGCAGGTCGGCCGCAACCGCGCCGAAGTTGGCGAGGCAGGCCGCGATGCACGCGGCAAAGACGAATGCTGGCTTCATGACCGACTCCCTGCGATGACAGCCACACCATACCCCTGCTGACCGGGATTCGCAGCATTCGTCGTCATCGGTGGCAGTCGAGGTAAAATACCCGCATGAACGCTTTCGCCCGCATTGCCCTGCTCGTTCTCGCAGGCCTGCTCGTCGTACCCGCACACGGCCGCACCCAAGGCACGGACATCGGGACGCCAGTGGCCCTGCCCGTCGCCGATCCGCGCGTGGCCCTGGAGACAAACCAGGGGCGCATCGTGATCGAGTTGTACCCGGAAAAATCGCCAGCCACGGTCGCAAATTTCCTCGGCTATGTTCGGGATGGCCACTACAACGGGACGATTTTCCATCGGGTGGTCTCGGACTTCCTGCTGCAGGGCGGTGACTACACGGTAGACCTGCAGGCCAAGCCGGAGCGCGCGCCGATCCGCAACGAGTTCAACAATGGACTAGCCAACTTGCGCGGCACCATCAGCGCGGCGCGC
>JBKJMY010000200.1:0-7864 GCA_046596115.1 Arenimonas sp. | reverse complement strand
CCAACGGGCCGATGGTCAGGTTGGGGACGTAGTGGTTGTCCATCACGTCGAAGTGCACCCAGTCGGCGCCGGCGGCGAGCACGGCGTCAACCTCCTCGCCCAACTTGGCGAAGTTGGCGGACAGGATGGACGGGGCGATCAGGCAGGTGGGCATGGAGGGACTCACGATTGGAAAGGGCTTCAGCGGCCGCGCTCGCGCTTGATCTGGTCCCAGGCGGCATTGGCTTCGCGGCTGCGGTGCTCGGCCAGTTCGCGGATCTCGGCGCCGGCACTGGCGACGCGATCGGGATGGAACTCGGACATCAGGCGCCGGTACGCGGCTTCGACCGCGTCGTCGGTCGCCGAGGGCGAGACGCCAAGAGTGGCATAAGGGTCGGGCCCCGCAGGCGCTGGCGGCGACGGAGGGCGGGCAGGGCCGCGCTGTCCGGAGAACATGCCGGTGTCGTAGAGATGGCCCAGCACCAGGCCGACGACGATGAATATCGTCCGCCGGGTGAGCAGGCCGAGCAGGAAGCCGATGAGCTTGCCGCGCCATTGCATGCGCGACAGTCTACATGCGCGCGGGTTTGGGCAGACGCTCCGTGCGGAGCGCCGGTACAATGGCGCATCGCCATGCCGGGCCCCTCCGTGTCCACCACCCTGCACCGCTCCGACCTCCCCGGCCTCACCCTGCTGCACCAGGGCAAGGTGCGCGACGTGTTCGCCCTCGACGCCGGCCGCCTGTTGCTGGTCGCCACCGATCGGCTGTCCGCCTTCGACGTGGTGCTGCCCGATCCGATTCCAGGCAAGGGCGAGATGCTCTGCCAGGTGTCGAACTTCTGGTTCGGCAAGACCGCGCACCTGATCCCCAACCACCTCACGCACGTGCCGGTGGCCTCGGTGTTGCCCGCAGGGGTCGACGCGGCGCTGTATGCGGAGCGCAGCGTGGTGGTGAAAAAACTGCGCGCCCTGCCGGTCGAGGCGATCGCCCGCGGCTATTTGATCGGCAGCGGCTGGAAGGATTACCAGGGCACTGGGTCTGTATGCGGCATCGTCCTGCCTGCTGGTTTGCGGCTCGCCGAGCAGTTGCCGGAACCGATCTTCACGCCATCGACCAAGGCCGCGGTCGGCGACCACGACCAGAACGTCAGCTTCGACCGGATCGCCGCAGCGATCGGTGGTGAACTGGCCGAGCGGGTGCGCGCCGCCACGCTGCAGGTGTACCGCTTCGCCGCAGAGTACGCCGCAACGCGCGGCATCCTGATTGCGGACACAAAACTGGAATTCGGCCTCGACGAAAACGACGTCCTGCACGTGATGGACGAGATGCTCACGCCCGACTCCTCGCGCTTCTGGCCGGCGGACTCCTACCAGATCGGGATCAGCCCGCCGAGCTACGACAAGCAGTTCGTCCGCGACTATCTGGAAACCCTGGACTGGAACAAGACTGCGCCGGGGCCGACAATTCCACCCGAGGTGATTGCCGCGACGCGGGCAAAATACGCCGAGGCGCTGCTGCGCATCGCGGACATCACATTCGATTGAACCGCGCCCGCGGCCGCGCGGGGCGTGACACAGGTTGCAACGCACACCGTGGAGGAAGGCAGCATGCGCCAGATCGACACCCTGCTCGACCAATACTCGGCCGACCACAAGAACCGGACCAACCAGATCATCCACGTGCTGTGCGTGCCGCCGATCGTGTGGTCCGTGATCGCCATGCTGTGGACCATTCCGGTGCCAACCGGCTGGTTCCAACCCGGAGCGGTCGCAGCATTCGCGATGCTTGCCTCCGCGCTGTGGTACTGGAAGCTGTCGCGCAAGCTGGGCGCCGGCATGGTGCTGGCCTTTGTCGTGTTTGGCAGCATCGACTGGTGGATTGCCACGCGGTTCGGCATGGCGACGCTGTTCTGGGTCGCGCTGGGCGTGTTCGTGGTGGCCTGGATCGGGCAGTTCATCGGCCACATTTACGAAGGCCACCGGCCGAGCTTCCTCACCGACCTGGTGTTTCTGCTGGTCGGTCCTTTGTGGACGCTGCGCAAGCTGTACACAGGCCTGGGACTGTCGTATTGACGCCGCTGCAATAATGCCGGCGAGCGCATGAGCGAGCGTCATCCCGCCGCACTGGGCGGACGCGACCTGGCCTTGGTCACCGTGGTCTGCGTGGCATGGGCCGGCAACTTCCTGACCTCGAAGCTGGCTTTGGGTGAGTTCTCGCCACTGCTGTTCACGGGCCTGCGCCTGTGCCTGCTGGCGATCCTGCTTTCGCCTTTCATCAAGCGGCCTGCGGCGGGGCAGTGGCCACGGCTGGCCGCCGTGGCGCTGTGCACGGGCGTGGTGCATTTCGGCCTGAGCTTCTGGGCGCTGAGCCTGTCGACGACGCTCGCCTCCCCGGCCATCGTGATGCAGAGCTATGTCCCGATGTCCGCGCTGCTGGCCTGGTGGCTGCTCGGCGAAACGGTGCACTGGCGTAGCGGGCTGGCGATCGCGGTGAGCTTTGCCGGCGTTCTCGTGCTCGGCTTCGATCCGGCCGTGCTGCGCAGCCCCGAGGCCCTGGTGCTCATGCTGGTGTCGGCTGTGTTCTTGGCCATCGGCACCGTGCTGATGCGCGGCCTGCGCGGCATGGACGTGTTCTCGCAACAGGGCTGGACTGCGGTGATTGGCGTGGCGCCACTGCTGCTCGCAAGCTGGGCAATCGAGCCCCATCCACTCCTGCAGATCGCATCGGCAAGCCGCGTCGCATGGGCCGGCGTGGCTTACGCTGCCGTGGTGGCCTCGCTGTTGGGGCACGGTATTTTCTACATCCTGGTACAGCGCCACCCGGTGGCGCAGATCACGCCGTACCTGCTGGCAACGCCGCTGCTGGCGACCCTGCTCGGCATCTGGTTGCTGCACGACCAGGTCGGCATCCGATTGTGGATCGGCGGCGCGATGGTGCTCGGCGGGGTGCTCGCGATCGCGCTGCGCAACCTCGCCAAGTCGCGACCCAATCCCGTTGTCGAAGGCATCTAGGTTCGCGTCGTTTTGACCGTGGCCTGGGCGGATTGCCGGCGAGGGTCTTGGCGGGACACGCCGCAAGTACGTCCATGTAGGCTAATCAGCGCCATCCATGGCGCTGATTGTCCCGCCAAGACCCCCGCCGGCAATCCGCCCAGGCCACTACACCATCGCGCCTGACAGACGGCTTTCGGCAAGCTCAGCGAGCGCGAACCCGCGGCAAATCGACGCCGCGCGCGCGCGCAGCAAGACACCGCCGCGCATGACGCTTTGCGTCTGGCGGCGGCGACGGTTGCTGGGGGCGCGGATGTCGACAGTGTTCGCGACGGGGATCGGCGCCATGGATGGCGCCGATAAGCCTACATGGACGTATTCACGGCGTCCCGTCGCAAAGACTATCGACACCCGCGCCCACCGCGAAAACCGGACGCATCGACACCCGCGCCCATCTCGAAACAGCGCCGCGTCAGCCGGGAACGTCGCCGCCAGCGTGCTCGGGATCCGGAACCTCGTGCCAGTGCTGGGCATCGAAGGTGTCCTTCTCGTTCGGCCGCAACAGCCAGCGGCACAGCGCCGGCAAAAAGATGATTGCCGCGATCATGTTCACCAGGAACATGAAGGTCAGCAGGATGCCCATGTCGGCCTGGAACTTGAGCACCGAGAAGATCCACATCGCCACGCCCACCGCCAGGGTCAGCGCGGTGTAGAAGATCGCGATGCCGGTGGTCTTGAGCGCAACGAAGTAGCTCTCGCTCAGCGACTTGCCGGCCAGCATGGCCTCGCGCATGCGGGCGAACAGGTAGATGCCGTAGTCCACGCCGATGCCGACACCGAGCGCTACGACGGTCAACGTGCTGATTTTCATGCCGATGCCAAGGTGGAACATCAGCGTGTGGCCCAACTCGGTCACCAGCACCAGTGGCAGCAGCACGCACAGCGCGGCGCGCGGGCTGCGGAAGCTGATCCAGCACATGAGGAACACCGCGCCGTAGAGCAGGTACAGGATGTAGTGCTCGCTCTCGCGCACGGTGTCATTGATCGCCGCAGCCACGCCGAGGCTGCCGGTGGCGAGGCGGAAGTTGACCTCGTCGGTCGTGTACTCCTCGCCCTTGGCCTGCGCGGCCTTGATCGCGGCGTCACGCTTGGCGACGAAGCCCGGGTCGTAGGCGTTGTTCTCCTTGCGGAATTTCTTGGTCTCGGCGACGACCCGATCGATGGTCGAGCTCTGGTGGTCCTTGGTGAACACGGTCACCGGGATCGCGCTGCAATCAGCATTGAGCAGGCCCGAGTCGGTCTCGAAGCTCTGCGTGGCCTGGCGCAAGGTGTCGCGGTCGCGCGGCAGCACGCGCCAGCGGATCGAGCCATCGTTCCAGCCGGCGTTCACCAGCTTGGCCGCCTGGGGCAGGCTGATCACCTGCTCCACGCCAGGCACGTTGCTCATGTGCCAGGCGAAGCGGTCGATGGTTTCCATCGCCTTGTAGCTGGTGGTGCATGCGGAGGGACCGGCCTCCACGATGACATTGAGGATGTCCACGCCGAGCGCGAACTTCTTGCTGATCAGTACCGCGTCCTGGTTATAGCGCGCTTCCGGACGCAACTCGGCTACGCCGGCCTGGGCGTCGCCAATCATTACCTTGTTGCCTTCCTGCCAGGCAAAGAACCAGATGATCACGCCAAGCGCGAGCACGATGGCGGCGGGCTTGGGCTTGCTCAGCTTGGCCAGCAGAGCCCAGACCTTGTCGAACTGGGTCAACTGGCGCAGGCGATACGCGCGCTTGCGGTCGAGGTTGCGCAGCCGGGTATAGCTCAGCAGCACCGGCAGCAGGATCAGGTCGGTGAGAATGGTCAGGCCAACGCCGACGGTGGCGGTGATCGCCAGTTCCTTGATCATCTGGATCGGGATCAACCAGATCGCGCCGAAGCCGATGCAACCGGCCAGCAGGGCGACCGAGCCCGGCACCAGCAACATGCGGAAGCTCAGGCGCGCTGCCTCGAGCGGCTCGGCAGCGTACTTGGCGCGCTCGCGCAGTTCCTCGACGCTGCCCTCTTCCAGCCCGCCGAAGAAGATCTCGCCACGGAACCGGTTGATCATCTGTTCGCCATGGCTCACCGCGATCGCGAAGATCAGGAACGGCGTGAGCATGTTCATCGGGTCGATGCCGAAGCCCATCAGGCGCAGTGCGCCGAGCATCCACACCACCGCGACCAGCGCGCACAGCACGGTCAGCGAGGCCAGCTTGACCGACGAGGAATACAGGAACAGCAGCAGCCAGGTGAAGGCGATGGTGATGGAGAAGAACTTGACCACCGAGGTGGCACCGTCGCTGATGTCGCCGACCATCTTGGCAAAGCCGATCACATGCACGGTGATGTTGCCGCCCGGCTTTTCGTAGCGCTGGCGGATGTCCTCCAGCTGCCTGGCGATCTTCTGGTAGTCCACCTTGTGCGGATTGGCCGGTGAATCGGACTCGGGGATGATGTCGGCCCAGACCATCGCGCCGGAGAAGTCCTTGGCCACCAGGCGGCCGAGGATATTGGCCTTGATGATATTGCTGCGGATCTGGTCGAACTGTTCCGGCGTACCCGGCTTGAAAGTCGGGTCGTAATTATTGGGAATCACGTTGCCGCCGGAGATGCCGTCTTCGACCACCTCGATGAAGCGCACGTTCGGGGTAAACAGTGAGCGGGCGCGCGAGTCGTCGGTGTCATCGAGGTTGATGACGTCCTTGGTGACCTTCTGCAGCGTGCTCAGGTATTGGTCACTGAACATGTTGCCGTCTTTGGCCATCACCGCGACCAGCACGCGGTTTGCACCACCAAAGTCCGCCTCGTAGTCGAGGAAGGTCTTCATGTATTCGTGCTGGAGGGGAATCTGTTTCTTGAACCCTGCGTCCACCTTGAGCTGGCTGGCGAAGAACACCATCGCCACGGTGATGACGGCGAACACCAGCAGCACGAGCGGCCGCGCACCGAAGACCAGTTTCTCGCTGACGCTTTGCAGGCTCATCGCAGCTCCGTCACTTTGCTGGCGCCAGATCGACGCCCTTGTCGCCGACCAGCAGGAAATTACCCTTGCCGGCCGGGAGGATGGCGGCGAGGAGAGGTGTTTCGCCGTTGGAATTGCGGAAGGCGCGGGTCGACAACGGGGCACCGAGCGCCGAGCGCGACAGGATCGCGCCGTTGGCGCCGACCAGCGCCAGTCCGCCGTTCGGCAACGCCGTCCCGCCCATCCAGCTGGTACTGCCCTGGGTCGGCAGCTTGGACCAGGTCACGCCGAGGTCGGCGGACTCGAAGGCATTGCCGCGCAGGCCGTAGGCCACCAGTCGATCTGCGCCGAGCGAAACCACCCCGAACATCGACCCCTTGTACGGAAAGCTGATGCGGTGCCAGTTGGCTCCGCCATCCTCGGAGCGCAGCAATGTTCCGCGCTCGCCCACGATCAGCATGCGCCCGCCGCCGGCATCGACGATGGCATTGAAGTGTGGATTGGTTTCTTCGTCGAGTTCCAGGTCGGCGGCGCTGAAAATGTCGCCTTCCATGGGCGCCGCCGGCGCCGCGGACGCCGCCGCAGGCGGCACCGCATCCTTCGCTGTCCAGGTCGCGCCGCCATCGGCGGTGACCAGCATCAGGCTGTAAGCACCCACCGCGATGCCATGGGTTGCGTCGGTAAACAGGATGTCGAGGATCGGCGCGCCCTGGCTGGGCGCGCGCTGCGATGCATCGATGCTCGCATCGAACGGGTCGCGGCGCTGCGCGACCCAGGTTTTGCCGCCATCGGCGGAGTGCACGATGACGCCATCATGGCCGGCGGCCCATATCTGGTCACCGATCGCCGCAACCGTGGTCAGGGTGGATCGTGTCGGGACTTCAGCCTGTTCCCAGGACTTGCCGTCGGTCGAGTGCAGGATGTGCCCGCGCTCGCCGACGACGAAATAACCGGACGACGACGATACCGCGTCGAGCAGCAGCGACTTCACCGCGCGCGGCATGTGTTCGGAAGCTTGCGCCGACGGATCGGCATTGGCGGGCTTGTCGGCCTGGGGCGCGGCAGCCAAGGGAAGCGTGGCCAGCAGCAGTGCAGCAAGCAGCGGCACGGCGCCGATGCGGCGCTTGCCGCGAAGATGGTGCTCGGACATCGTTTGACTCCCCGGGATGGACTTCACGCAGGTGGCCGCGCCCGGGGAGGGCGCGGCCGAGACGCATAAATCAACGCACGCCGCTGTCGCGGAGGTTCTGCGGTGAGTAGTCCGACGGGGTGCTCTGGAAGCTGAAGTCGCGCGGCTTGTCCTGGTTGTCGAGCAGGCCGGAAATATAGCGGCCGGACTTCAGGTCATAGTGCGTTTCCAGCGTGGTCCACAGAGTCGGCACTTCGTAGTAGTTGATCGGAAGTGCTTCCGAGTAACGCCACAGGGTGCCCTGGCCGTCGTAATGGTCGATGCCCACGATCTGCCAGCTGTCTTCGTCCAGGTACATGGTGCGACGGCTGTTGATGTGGCGCGAGCCCGGCTTGAGCTTGGCTTCGACCACCCAGACGCGGTGCAGTTCATACCGGATGTCGTCGGGATTGATGTGGCCCGGCTTGATCAGGTCGCTGACCTTGGTCTTGCTGGAGTCGGCCTTGTAGCAGTTGTACGGGATGTACATCTCCTTCTTGCCGACCAGGGTCCAGCTGAAGCGGTCCATGGCGCCGTTGAACATGTCGGTCATGTCATTGGTGCGCAGGCCGTCGGACGCGGTGCCCGGGTTGTCGTAAGCCACGTTCGGCGCACGACGGACGCGACGCTGGCCGGGGTTGTACACCCATGCCTGGCGCGGCTGCGCCTTCGCGTTCAAGGTTTCATGGACCAGCAGCACGCCGCCTGCCAGGCGCGGCGGGGCCATCACGTCC
>JBKJMY010000070.1:0-7578 GCA_046596115.1 Arenimonas sp. | reverse complement strand
GACGACCAGCTGGAGTACTACCTGGACCGACAGGATTCGGGCTGGAGCATGGGCCAGATCCGCGATGACATGTCCGGGTCGAGCCGCGGCAACGCGCGCTGGCAGGCGGACCCGGGCTGGAATGCGCAGGCGCTGATATGCAGCAGCATCAAAAAGCGTTACCAGGAATGCCGGATTCCCTTCAACGGCCGCGTTCGCATCACCCAGCAGATCTCCAGCTCGTCCTGCGTCGAGGGCCGCTCCTGGGGACAGAAGCCGGGCGCCGTCTGGGTCAACCGCGGCTGTCGTGCCCGCTTCTCGGTGGCCTCCGGGGGTTCTGGCTACGGAAATGGCGATGGCAATGGCTACGGCAATGGCTACGGCAATGGCCAGGGCAATGGCTACGGCAACGGCCAGGGCAATGGCTACGGCAACGGCCAGGGCAATGGCTACGGCAATGGCTACGGCAACTCGAACTATTCGGTCGTCTGCGAGAGCCAGGACAACCGTCCGCGCAACTGCAACTGGGATCCACGCTACGGCGCGCCGCGCCTGCAGCAGCAGATGTCCAGCTCACGCTGCGTCATGGGCCGCTCGTGGGGCTACGACGGGCGCAATGGCCTGTGGGTGAGCGATGGCTGCCGCGCCCGCTTCACGCCGTAACGTGATGCCGGGACTTTGACACAGGAAAAATCGCCATGAACGGAACCATCCGCATGACGTTGCTGGCGTTGGCAACATTCGCGCTCAGCGCTTGCGCAACAGGCGGCAAAATGGACTGGAACAAGTTGGGCTGGCACAAGCAGCACGCCGCGCCGAGCGACGTTGTGCTTGCCAACTGCCAGGCCGCAGTTGGCACGCTGAAAGGCCGGGCCGACTACGACACCGCGCTGCGCGCCTGCACCGACGCCAAGACGCGGCAAGGCCGCAACTGAGCGACGCCCGGTCAACGGGTTCAGGCGTCGGGCTTTGACGCCGGTTTGACCGCGGGCGTGCTGGCGGGTGCCGCCGCCGGCGCCTTGGAGTCACCGCTAGCTGCGGGCTTCGCATCGGACTTGCGGTCGGCCTTTGCATCGGACTTGGTGTCGGACTTCGTGTCGGGCCTGCCTTCGGACTTGGCATCGGACTTGGCATCGGATTTTGAGCTGCCGGTCTCGCCCGCGCCGGACGGCCCGTCGCCCTTGTCGGCCAGGTTGCGCTTGCCGTCTTTCTTGAAATCGGTTTCATACCAGCCGCCGCCGGCGAGCCGGAAGCTTGGCGCCGTCAGTTGGCGACGCACCTCGCCTTCTGCGCCGCACTCCGGGCAGGTGGTCGGGTCGTCATCGGCCAGGCGCTGCAAGCGGTCAAAGCGATGGCTGCAGCGTGTGCATTCGAAAGCATAGATGGGCATGGTCAGAGTTGCTCGTAAAGGGTCAGCCACTCGGATTCGAGCGCTTCGCGTTCGGCCAGCAATACGCCCTGGCGTTGGCCCAGGCGCAGGACGGTGGCATTGCCGTCGCTGTTGTACAGATTGGGGTTGCCCAGCTCGTCATCAATATGTCGCGATTCCGATTGCAGGTCGGCGATCTTCGTCTCGAGCTGTTTGACGCGTTTTTGCAGCTGGTCCTGGGCGTTTTTCGAACGTGCCGGCTGGCCCGCCGCGGCATGGGCAGCGCTGGCGGCGGCGGCAGCTGCATGCGGAGCCGCACTGATCGATGCCGGCGCTGCCGCAGTGGCCGCCTTGGCGGCTGCAGCCTGGGCCTTATCGCCCGAGTCGCTCTTGCCGCCGCGTGATTTCAGCCACGACGCGTACTGGTCGAGATCGCCATCGAATGGTTCCACGTGGCCGTCAGCGACGCGCCAGAACGTGTCGCAGACCAGGCCGATCAGATGCCGGTCATGCGACACCAGCACGATCGCGCCGGGGAAATCACTCAGGGCCTCGGCCAGTCCTTCGCGCATCTCGAGGTCGAGGTGGTTGGTCGGTTCGTCGAGCAACAGCACGTTCGGCTTGAGGTAGGCGATCAGCGCAAGCGCAAGGCGCGCGCGCTCGCCGCCGGAGAATGCGTCCACGGATTCGAACACGCGCTCGCCGGCAAAATTCCACTGGCCCAGGAAGTTGCGCAGCGGTTGCTCGCCGGCGTTGGCATCGATCTGGCGCAGGTGCCAGAGCGGCGACTGGCCTTCGTGCAGGCTTTCGACCGTGTGCTGGGCGAAGTAACCCAGGCGCAGGTCGGGGTGCGCGACGCGCTCGCCGCGCAACAATTTCAGTTCGCCAACCAGCGACTTGACCAGTGTCGACTTACCCGCGCCATTGGGCCCAAGCAAGCCAACCCGATCCCCCGCCTCCAGCCCAAACCCCACATCCCGCAAAATCACTGTGGGAGCGGCTGTGGGAGCGGCTGTGGGAGCGGCTTCAGCCGCGATCCCAAACCCCACATCGCCCATTCCAAGTGCGAGTTCTGCGCCGCTGGCCAGGGCTTGGCCTTGGCTTATCGCGGCTGAAGCCGCTCCCACAGTTGCGGCTGAAGCCGCTCCCACAGGTGGGGCCGCTGCCACAGATGGGGCTGCATCTTCGTCGTCGTCGCGGGAGCCGGCGGGATAGCCGGCGTCGACGTGGTTGAGGCGGATCAGCGAGTGCGGCAGCCGCAGCGGTTCGGCAAAGCTGAGGTGGATCGCGCGCTCGGCACGCACCGCCTCGGTATCGGCCAGCTTGGCCAGGCGCTTGACCCGCGACTGTGCCTGCTTGGCCTTGCTCGCCGTGGCCTTGAAGCGATCAATGAAGCTTTGCAGGTGGGCCCGCTCAGCCTGAACCTTTTCGTGATTGATCTGCTGCAGGCGCAGGTGCTCGGAACGCTGGTGCTCGAAGCTGGTGTAGTCGCCGGTGTACAGCTTGGCCTTGCCTTCGTGCAGGTGCAGGGTATGCGTGGACACGCCGTCCAGGAACTCGCGATCATGCGAAATCAGCAACAAGGTGCCGGGATATTTGAGCAGCCATTGCTCGAGCCAGAGGACAGCGTCGAGATCAAGGTGATTGGTGGGCTCGTCGAGCAGCAACAGATCCGACGGCATCATCAGCGCACGCGCCAGGTTCAGGCGCACACGCCAACCACCGGAGAACGATGACACCGGCCGCGCGTGGGTATCGGCGGGGAAGCCCAGGCCATGCAGCAGGCGGCCGGCGCGCGCGCTGGCGTCGTAGCCGTTGAGCTCGTCGAGCTTGTGATGCGCTTCGGCGACCGCGTCGTAGTCCTCGGCATCCATCGCTGCGGCCTCGGCGCGGATGACCTCGTACACGGCGGCGTCGCCACTGAGCACGAAATCAATCGCCGGGTCGGGCAGTGAGGGCGTTTCCTGCGCGACGCTGGCAATGCGCAGCCGGGTTGGCTTGTCGAGATCACCCAGGTCCGGCTCCACCTCGCCCATGATCGCGGCAAACAGGCTGGACTTGCCGCAGCCATTGCGGCCGACCACGCCAACGCGCCAGCCAGCGTGAAGGGTCAGGTCCATCTGCGACAGCAGCAGGCGCTCGCCGCGCCGCAGCGCGAAGTTCTTGAAGGCAATCATCCGGCCATTTTACCTTGTGGGAGCAGCCTGCACCTGTGGGAGCAGCCTGCTCCTGTGGGAGCGGCTTCAGCCGCGATCTTGTGGGAGCGGCTTCAGCCGCGATTGCCAGTCGCGGCTGAAGCCGCTCCCACATCAGCGCCGCTCCCACATCAGCGCCGCTCCCACATCAGCTCCGCTCCCACATGGGCCGCTGCCACATCAGCCCTGGTGGCGCAGCGCCTCGATCGGGTCGAGCTGGGCGGCCTTGCGCGCCGGATAGAAGCCGAAGAACAGGCCGGTGGCGATTGAACAGCCCGCGGCCAGCGCAACGACATGCCAGTCCAGCCGCACCGGCAGCGAGCCAAGCCTGGATGCCGCCAGCGCGCCCAGCACCCCCAGCACGCTGCCGATCAGGCCACCGCCAAAGCTGATCAACAGCGCCTCGGTCAGGAACTGGCGCTGGATGTCGCGCGGCCCCGCGCCAACCGCCATGCGCAATCCAATTTCGCGAATGCGCTCAGTCACCGACACCAGCATGATGTTCATGATGCCAATGCCGCCGACCACCAGCGAGATGCCCGCAACTGCGCCCAGCAGCAGCGACATGATCCGCGTGGTGGCAGTGCGCGTGGCGACGATCTCGGAAATGTTGCGCACATTGAAATCATCCTCGCCACCCGGGGCGATGCGGTGGCGCTCGCGCAGCAGGGCTTCGATTTCCTCCTGCACGTAGGACAGGTCCTCGGCCCGGGCCACGCCGACGGCGATCTGCCGCACGCTGCCTGGCGCCGCGCCGCTGCTGCCGCTCAGGCGACGGCGCGCGGTTTCCAGCGGCACCATCAGCACGTCGTCCTGGTCCTGGCCAAAGCCGCCCTGTCCCTTGGAAGCGAGCACGCCGACCACCTTGAACGGTACTTTGCCGATGCGGATGCTCTGGCCGATCGGATCCTCGTCGCCAAACAATTCGCGACGAATGGTCTCGCCGATGACCACCGCCTTGGCCGCGGAACTGTAGTCGCCCACGGCCAGCCCTTCGCCACTGGCCAGCTTCCAGTTATTGATGTCGAAGTAATCGGGCTGCACGCCCTGCCAGCTGCTGGACCAGTTGTTCTCGGCATACACCAACTGCGCGCCGCCGCGGTTGCCGGCGGCCACGTACTGCACTTCCGGAATCTGCTGGCGGATCGCGGCCGCATCGCTGTCGGTGAGCGAGGCATCGTTGCCGGCACCCCCGCGCACGCCGCGCTGGCTGGGCGCGCCGCCGGAAATATCCAGTCGGTTGGAGCCCAGGCCAGAGACCAACTTGTCGATCTCGGCCTGGGTGCCCTGCCCCACCGACACCATGATGATGACGGCCGCGATGCCGATGATCACGCCGAGCGAGGTCAAGGTGCTACGCATCCAGTTGCCGCGCAACGCGAACACCGAGGTGCGCAGGATATCGATGAGCGTCATGCCGCGGCTCCGATCTGGCCTTCGCCCTCGTGCAGGACGCCATCCTTCATCATGCAGATGCGACTGGCGTGGCGCGCGATCTCCAGGTCATGGGTGATCAACACGATCGTGTGGCCCTGGTCACGCAAGGATTCAAACAGCTTCAGCACTTCCTCGCCGGTCTTGGAATCCAGCGCGCCAGTCGGCTCATCGGCCAGCAGCAGCGGCGGCTTGTTGATCAGCGCCCGCGCAATCGACACGCGTTGCTGCTGGCCGCCGGACATCTCGCCCGGCTTGTGGTGTGTGCGGTCGCCCAGCCCGACCGCCTCCAGCGCCTCGCGCGCCCGATCGGTACGCTCGGACAATGGGGCATTTGCATAGCTCAACGGCATCATCACGTTGTGCAGGGCGTCCATGCGCGAGAGCAGGTTGAAGCCCTGGAAGATGAATCCAATCTTTTCCAGGCGCAGCCGCGCGGTTTCCTCGGCATCGAGTGTTGCCACGTCGACACCGTCGCATTCGTAGCGGCCCGCCGTCGGCCGGTCCAGGCAACCGATGATGTTCATCAGCGTGGACTTGCCGGAGCCGGACGCACCCATGATCGAGATGAACTCGCCGTGCTGGATCGTGAGATCCACCCTGTCCAGCGCGACGACCTCCGCCTCGGTGCCCGGCGCGTAGATCTTGCTGAGGCCTTCGGTATGGATCAGCGGAGCAGCGCTCATTTTGTCGCGTCGGGCCGGGCGCTGCCGATGATCACCTCGTCGCCTTCCTTGAGCTCGCCATCCAGTATTTCGGTGCGCGTACCATCGCTTGCGCCAATACGCAGGATCACCTGCTCGGGCTTGCCATCGGTGAGCTTGTACACCGGTGCGCGCTTGCCACTGGTCAGCGCGGCCAGTTCGGAATCCCACAACTTCTGCTGGTCCGGCTTGAGCGTATCGCGGAACGGGGCAAAGGCCTGCTGCATGCGCTCGGCTACCCGCGCGCTGCGATCGCCACCACCCTGTGCGCCACCTCGCGCGCGCTGTCCACCGCCCAGACCGCCGCCAAAACTACGTCCGCCGCCAGCACCGGCAACGCCCGCGCCGCTGGCCTGCGTCGCGGCGCGAATGCGCTCGGTGCGCTCGCGCATCTGCGCAATCGCCGCATCGAAGGCAGCCTGCTGGGTCGCGTCAAGCTTCAGTCCGGTTGCGATGCGGGTCAGGCTGTCGATCATCGAGGCGCCGGCCTGCGCACCCTGGCTCGCCCCGGCCGCGGCATTGCGATTGGGCGCGCCACCCGGCGGACCGAAGCCCGAATTGCTTTCGTCGGCCGGACGGAAGCGCAGCGAGGCATTGGGCACGCTGAGCACGTCAGCCTTGCGGCTGATCTCGATCTCGGCGTTGGCGGTCATGCCAGGCAACAGCGCCTGGTCCGGGTTGTTGACCTCCACCACCACCGGGTAGGTAATCACATTGGCAGTATTGGTCGCGGCCAGGCGCACCTGCTGCACGCGGCCGGTAAATTTGCGCTCCGGAAACGCATCCACGGTGAAACGGGCAAGCTGGCCTTCGCGCACCTGGCCGATATCGGCTTCATCAATCGCCAGCACGATTTCCATCTTGCGCAGGTCGCCGGCGATCTTGAACAACACCGGCGTCTGCAGGCTCGCCGCCACGGTCTGCCCGGCCTCCACAGCACGCTCGAGCACGACGCCGTCCACGGGCGAGCGGATCACCGTCTTCTCGAGGTCGAGTTGCGCGCTGGACACCGCGGCTTGCTGCTGGCGAATCTGGGCATTGGCCGAACCGATCCGCGCGCGGGCCTGGTCACGCACGGCAAGCGACACGTCGGCATCGGTGCGGGAGATCAACTGGCGGCCGACCAACTCGGCTTTGCGCGCGTAGTCAGCCTCTGCATTCCTTGCCGTGGCCTGGGCCTCGGCCAAGGAGGCGCGCGAAGCACTCAACGCAGCCGATGCCTGCTCCAGACGGGCCTCCAAGGTGCTCGGATCAAGCCGGGCAATCACCTGGCCCGCTGTCACTTTGTCGTTGAAATCAACATCCACACTCTGCAGCGTGCCGGACACCTGGGTGCCGACATCCACGGTCGCGGTGGCACTGAGTGTGCCGGTGGCGGAGATTGCAGTGCGGATTTCGCCGCGCTCAACCGCTGCGGTGCGGTAGGCGCTGGCATCGGATTGTCCACGATGGCTGACATACCACCAGCCAGCGATGGCGATGACAACGAGCACGATGGCGGGAACGAGCCAGCCGCGGTGGGCGGGACGCGCCGCGCGCGCGGGTGAGGACATGGAGGCTCCTGGTGACGGACTGGACGGGGATGCAGCAAGCCGGGAAGCCCAAGTATCCGACCACAGACCAATACCAAGGTTCCCGAGCCTAGGTTGAGTTGATTGAAGGAAAGCTGATGGTCGCAGTGGTTCCGTGACCTGGCTCGCTTTCCAGCTTCACGGGCCAACTATAGCGTTCCGACAGCCTGCGCACGATCGACAGGCCGATGCCATGGCCGTCCTTGCGCTGGTCGCCGCCGCGATAGAAGGGCTCGAAGGCCCGCGCCAGCTCCCCGACATCCATGCCGATGCCGGTGTCACGCACCTGGATACTATTCCGGCGCACAGTGACCTCGACTTTGCCA
>JBKJMY010000296.1:0-9557 GCA_046596115.1 Arenimonas sp. | reverse complement strand
CGGCCAGGTAGGCCGGGTTGCAGATGTTTGGCGGCAGGTTGCCCAGTTCGCGCGCCAGCTGCACGCCGGCAGCGATAGCGCGGGCACGGTCCAGCTCGCTGGCCAGCGCGGCGTCAGCGCGGAAGCTCACTGCTTGCAGGGTGACCTCGGCCTTTTTGGTCCGGGTGGCGGTGTATTCATAGCTGGCATGGTCGGTGGCGATGCCGGCCTGGCGCAGGGTCCACGCCGCATCGCGGCCTTTCACCGGCAGGTCGGTCAGGGTCATCAGCGCATGGCGCACCGGGCCGACGCGCAGGGCGCGGGCGGCGTCGGCGATGGCCTTGAGATACTGCGGCACTGCGAACTTCTCCGGATCCCCGAGGCCCACGATCAGGACGCGCGGGCTGGTGATCCCCGGCAGGTCCTGCAGCAGGGTGGTGCGCCCGGTCTTGCCCGATACGTCGCCGCGGGTGACCAAGGCTGCGATGCGGCCCGAGGATGCGCCGTCGAGCGACTTCCCGGACGGCGACAGGGTGCCGTCTGCAAACACGCCAACCACGACGCAATCGGCGTCAGCGGTGGCTGGATCAGCGGGATTCAACTTCAGTTCGAGGGCCATGCGGGGAATTCCGTACAATTGGGGGTGGGCGCGGCGCAATCGGCGCGGCCTGACAGTTTAATCCAGGACGCCCCCCGACCATGCCCCAATTGCCCAACGCATGCTGCTGATCGAACGGCACCTGACCCGGCAGTTTGCCGAATCCGTCGCCGCGGTGGCCATTGTGCTGCTGTTGGTGACGCTCGGGGCGCTGTTTGCCGACCTGATCTCGGAAATTGCCAAGGGCAAAGTGCCGGCGGGCCTGCTGTTGTCGCAACTTGGGCTGCGATCGATCCGGTTCCTGACCCTGGTGCTGCCGCTGGCGCTGTTCCTGGGCCTGCTGCTATCCATCGGCCGGCTGTATGCCGACAGCGAGATGGCCGTGCTGGCGTCGGTGGGGCTGGGGCCGCAGCGCCTGTGGAGGCCGCTGGCACTGGTGAGCGCCCCGATCCTGCTGATCGTGGCCCTGGCCTCGTTGTGGCTGGCGCCCCTGTCGGCCGAGCGCGCCAAGGAGATGATCGAGGTCGCCAATCGCAGCTTCCTGATCGCCGGACTGGAGCCGGGCCGGTTCGTCGAATTACCGGGCAGGGCCGGCGTGCTTTACGTGACCGAACTGACCCCCGACGGCACCCACTTCAAGCAGTTGTTCGTGCAGCGCGAGGACAAGGGCCGCCTGGACATCATCACCGCGCATGAAGGCAGCCTGCAGCTGATCGGCGATACGGCACGCTTCCTGCGCCTGAAGGACGGATTCCGGGTCGAGGGCGCGATCGGCGAGCGCGATTTCCGCATGATGCGTTTCCAGACCAATGACATCCGCGTCCCCGACCGCGACAGCAGCAAGAGTGCCGACGACCTGTCGGCCGATTCAACGGTGTCGCTGTTCAAGCAGCACACGGCGCTGGCCTGGGGCGAAGTGCACTGGCGGTTGGCGATGCCGCTGTTCGTGGCGATCCTGGCGATTTTTGCGCTGCCGCTGGCGCGCAGCGAGCCGCGCCAGCCGCAGTACGGGCTGATCCTGTTTGCGATGCTGGTGTATCTGGTTGGCATGATCCTGCTGTTGCTGGGCACCGGCCTGGTCGGCAACGGCCAGCTACCGGCTTGGCTCGGATTGTGGTGGGTGCACCTGCCCATGGCTGCGCTGGCGATCTGGCTGTTCCGTCGTGATGGACGTGTGCCCAAGCAGGAACGGAGCAGCGCGCAATGATCGCCATGCCCCGGCGCATGACCCTGTACCTGGCCCGCAGCGTGCTGCTGGCCACGCTGGCCGCCTGGGCAGTGCTGCTGGGGTTCGACGCGATCCTGGCCTTTGTTACCGAGCTGCGTGATGTCGGCAAGGAAAGCTACACGCTCAGCCATGCGGTGCTGTACACGCTGCTGACGATCCCGCGGCGCATGTACGAGGAGTTCCCGACCGTTGCCGTGATCGGCAGCCTGCTCGGCCTCGGCGGCTTGGCGGCGCGCTCGGAGCTGACGGTGATGCGTGCGGTCGGCCTGTCCAAGTTGCAGATGGGCTTCGCGGCGCTGCTGCCGTTGCTCGTGCTCACTGCGTTGATGGCGGTGAATATCGAAACTGTCGGCCCGGCCGGCGAACAGCGCGCGCAGGTGCTGGCCAACAGCAAGTCGCGGCAATTGATCATGGCGCGCTATTCAGGCCTGTGGGCACGCGAGGGCAACCTGTTCCTCAATGCACGCGGCAACAGCGCACCGCGAACCAATGCCAACGGCGAAACCTGGATCGAGCTGGAGGATGTGCGCCTGTACCAGTTCGACCCCCAGGGAAAGCTGGAATCACTGGCGCATGCCAAGCGCGCCGAACACCGCAAGGATGGTTGGACGCTGTTCGATGTCGAACGCACCTTTTTCGAGCCGCGAAGCATCAGAGTGGACAAGATCGCGCGCGAGAAGTGGCAGACCCAGCTCGACGACAGCACCATCGCCGCGCAGCTGGCCCGGCCGCGTTACCTGAGCAGCGCCGAACTCAAGAGCAACATCGAATACCTGCGCCGCAACCAGCTTGATGCGGTGAAGTTCGAAAGCGCCTATTGGGCGCGCTGGTTTTATCCGTTCAACGTGGTGGTGCTGTGCCTTGCTACGCTGCCATTCGCCTTCGGCTCGCTGCGCAGTGGCGGATTCGGCAAGCGCTTGTTCCTGGGCATCCTGATCGGCATTGGCGCATTGCTGGTGCAACGCATGTTTGCCGGCCTGGCCGATGTCTATCGCTTCGATGTGCGCTGGGCCTACGTGCTGCCGCCGCTGCTCATCCTGGGCATCAGCTGGGGCTGGTTGTCGCGTCGGTTGTAGCCGCCGGGCGCAGTCGGACGAACAGGGTACCGGCGGCGATGTCATGCAACGCGCGCCGCTCCGGGTCGAACAGGCACCACAGCAAGCCCACCAGGGGCGTCGCGCAGGCGACGACATAGCGGATCCACAGCGCGCGGGCCGGCGCGAGGCGACCGTCCGCTGCAACCACTTTCAGCCGCCACGGGCGCATGCCCATGGTCTGGCCGCCGCGGCGCCACGAAAGCACGAAGTAGCCACCGCACAGCAACCAGAACGCGAAGAATTCGAGCCCGGCCAGTAGCGGCGCGTGCTCAACAGTGCGGCCGCCGGTGGCCGCGACCAGCAACGCACTGCCGATCATCAGCAGCGCCAGCAACGGCACCGCATCGTAAGCCAGGGCCAGCAGTCGCCAGCCGAAGGCCGCGGGATCCGCCGCCGGCCGCGCCGGTGAAGTCGAGTCGTTCATTGCGCAAGCATAGCCGCCCGCCGCGTGCGCCGCTAAGCTCGGGCCATGGCGCGGACCAGCAGCGGCGAGAGACGACAGCAGGCGATGGCACGGCCGCCGGCAAGGGATGCCGATGCGGCGCTGATCGCGCAGTTCGTAGAGCGTCTGTGGGCGGAGCAGGGCCTGGCGCGGCAAAGCCTGGACAGCTATCGGCGCGACCTCGATGGCCTGGCGCGCTGGCTCGGCGCCCGCGGCCTGGGCCTGCTCGGCGCGACGCGGGCCAACCTGTTCGACTATCTGCGCAGCGCAGCGCCGCGCAGTACGCCGCGCGTAGCAACGCCCGCCTGCTGTCAGCCTTGCGTGCCTTTTATGCGCAGCAACTGCGCCTGCTGGCGATCGCCGACGATCCAACCGCGATGCTGGCTTCGCCCAAGCTTGGCCGCTCCCTGCCCAAGGCGCTGTCCGAATCGGAAGTCGAAGCCCTGCTTGCGGCCCCGGACATCGATGCGGCCAACGGCGTGCGCGATCGCGCAATGCTCGAGTTGATGTACGGCACGGGCCTGCGCGTGAGCGAACTGGTCGGATTGCCCGCAGCAGCGGTAAATCTGCGCCAGGGCGTGCTGCGGATCACCGGCAAGGGCGGTAAGGACCGCCTGGCGCCGATGGGCGAAGAGGCCCAGCACTGGCTGGAGCGCTACCTGCGCGAAGCCCGGCCCGTGCTCGCCGGCAAGCGCGACGTCCTGCCGCTATTCCTGGTGCCGGGTGGCGAGGCGCTGTCGCGGCAGCGCTTCTGGGCGCTCACCAAGGCCTGCGCTGCGCGCGCAGGCATCGATCCGGCGCGGGTCACACCGCACGGCTTGCGGCACAGCTTCGCCACGCACCTGCTCAATCACGGCGCCGACCTGCGTGCGCTGCAGATGCTGCTCGGCCACGCCAGCCTGTCCACGACCCAGATCTATACGTTTGTTGCGCGCGAAGGACTCAAGCGACTGCACGCGCAACATCATCCGCGCGGCTAAACCGTGCTCACAGTTGCCTCGAGCGGCGATGGCGGGCTCGGGAGATCGCCACGACCACCTCGCCAAGGACGATGAACACCAGCAACAGCCCCAGCCCATTCAACGCGGCGCGCCCGTACCCGAGCACGGACGCGTCAATGAACGGATAGGGATAGCTGTGCAGGATCGCGCCGCGGACCATGGCATAGGCGAAGTAGGCGATCGGGTACAGACACCAGGTCAGCGGCGCCGGCCAATGCAGCCGTTCGGTGTGGGGATAGCTCAGCCAGTGCAATACCGCGCCAATCGGCACGGCGTAGTGCAGCAGCATGTCCGCCAGCTTCTGGGCGCCCTGCGGATCCCAGGCCTCGCGCAGCAGCAGGTGGTAGCCCACACCCACTACCACTATGGCGGTGGTGGCACAGCCGACGACCGTGGCGCGATACAGCCCGCGCGGCCGATCCCGCATGCGCCGGCGCGCCCCCGCGGTCGCCACCAGCGCCACGAACAGATTGCTCAACACGGTGAAATAACCCAGGAAGGCAACCAGGCCGTGCACGGCTGATTCCCCCTGCGACGTACTCAGTCGGATCGACAGCCACAACTGCAGCGCGAGGGCCGCCCAGGCAAGCAGGGCAAGGAGCAGGGCGGGCGTTCGGCTCGCGCGCATGGTCGCAATCCTCCGGAATCAGAAACGGACGAAGTAGGGAATCGCCATCAGCGCGACCCCCACCAGCACCAGGGCCCAGGCGCTGCTCAGGAAGTAGGGGAACACCATCAGGGCGATGCCGCAGACCAGCGGAACCAGGGCTGCCTGGCGCTTGCCATAGATGAAATAGCCCACGCCGATCGCACCGAAAAGCATGCCCCATACCAGTGTCGATACGCTCACCCGCACCCTCCGCAGCAATCGTCCTGCAATACTCTAGCCCAGTCCGGCGTTGCTCGCATGACGCTGCCCACGTTTCCCCCGACAGGAGCATTTTCATGTCCGCACAAAACTGGTTGCCGTGGGCCTTGCTCTCCGCCGTTTTCGCCGCGATGACGGCGATCTTCGCGAAGATCGGACTGGAGGGCGTGGATTCCGATCTCGCCACCCTGGTGCGCACGGCGGTCATCATCGTCGTGTTGGCCGCTTTCGTCGTCGCCACCGGCAAGTGGAGCAATCCATTTGGTTTATCCAGTCGCACATGGTCGTTCCTGGTGTTGTCGGGGCTGGCGACCGGCGCGTCGTGGGTGTGCTATTTCCGTGCGCTGAAAATCGGCGATGCATCCAAGGTTGCGCCGGTGGACAAGCTCAGCCTGGTGCTGGTGGCGGTATTCGCGTTTGCCTTTCTCGGCGAGCGACCCTCGGGGCGGGAGTGGCTCGGCATCGCGCTGGTTGCCGTTGGCGTGCTGGTGCTGGGATTCAAGCGCTAGCTGTCAGGCGCCCAGGCGTGGCCGGCTGGCAGCGCGTTCGGCAACGTCAGGCGCACGGCGCTGGCTCTGGCCCCCGCTCCGGTTGCATGTGCAACGTGTGCGTGGGGAACGCGATCTGCGCGCCGTGGCTATCGATGATTGCGGCAACCTGCAGCAGGACGTCCTGCTTCACCTCGTGGTATTGCACCCATTCCGTGGTCCTGGTGAAGGTGTAGATGAAGAAGTCCAGGGATGATGGGCCGAATGCATTGAACTTGACGATCAGCGTCTGGCTTTTATCGATGCCTTCATGGCCTTCCAGCATGGCGATGACATCAGACACGATTGCCTTCACTGCGCCGATGTCGTCATAGCGCAGGCCGATTGTTTCATTGATCCGGCGATGGGTCATGCGCGAAGGATTCTCCACCACGATGGTGGTGAATACGGCATTTGGCACGTAGATCGGGTTTTTGTTGAATGCGCGAATGCGCGTGTGCCGCCAGCTGATGTACTCCACCGTGCCTTCGATGTTGCGGTCCGGCGAGCGGATCCAGTCGCCCACGCTGAAGGGACGATCCAGGTAAATGGTCAGTCCACCAAAGAAATTCGCCAGCAGGTCCTTGGCGGCAAAGCCGACCGCCAAGCCGCCGATTCCGCCGGCCGCCAGGATGCCAGACACGCTGAAGCCCAAGGTCTGCATCGCCATCAGGCAGGCGATGATGATGACCGTCAGGCGGGCCAGCTTGGACAACGCATCGATGGTGGTCTTGTCCACCTCGTCGCCGTTTTCCTGTCGCAGCGCGACGAAGCTTTGCGAGACACCATTGGTCAGGCGAACCAGGAACCAGGCAATGCAGGTGACGACACCCACGTTGCGAATATCCGCCACCGAATCGAAGATGGCGGCACCGGTTTCCCTACCCGCGATTGCGGCAGCAACACCCAGGCCAATCAGCCAGATGACGAGCAACAGCGGTTGCCGCAGCGCCTGGATCAGCGAATCGTCCCAGGGACTTGCACTGAGAGTGGCGACGTTGGCTGCCTTGCGCAGCAGGAACAGGGAGATGACATGCGCCAGAATTGTTGCCAGCGCCACCACGAGGATCTGTGGGAACCAGCGTTCCGCGAGGAAAGTCAGTCCTAAGTGATTGGAAATGGCTTGGATATCGATAAGTTGGTCTACTGCCAGCGCGAGTGTGAATGGCTATTTTAACAGGCATGGTTCGCTGGGGCTGAACGAGTCCAACATCGCGGCCATGCGCTGATGGATCAGCGCATCGCCTTGGGCCACGCGCTGATGGATCAGCGCATCGCCTTGAGCCACGCGCTGATGGGATGCAGGGTCATGGCCTTTCCCTTGCCCCGGGCGTAATGATGTAACCGACGTTTGCGTAGCGCTGGGTGACGGGCAAACCGCAAACGCGTCGCCGTGCGATCATCGCCCCTTGCAACAACTCGAGGCGCGAGATGGCAGTCAAGGCGACGATCTTCAAGGTGGAACTGCAGGTCAATGATATTGACCGCAATTACTACAACAGCCATGCGCTGACCATGGCGCAGCATCCATCGGAAACCGAGGAGCGGCTGATGGTGCGGCTGCTGGCTTTCGCCTTGAATGCCAATGAGAACCTGGCGTTCGGACGCGGGATCAGCACCGACGACGAGCCGGACCTGTGGCAGCGCGACCTCACTGGCCAGATCGACGTGTGGATCGAAGTCGGCCAGCCGGATGAGCAGCGCATCCGCAAAGCCTGCGGGCGCTCGGGCGAAGTGCGGATCTACTGCTTCAGCGGCCGGAGTGCCGACATCTGGTGGAAGAAGAATGCAGCTGCACTTGAACGCTGCGCGAACCTGCGCGTGTTCGACATCCCGGCCGAGACCACCCAGCAACTGGCTGCGCTGGCCTCACGCAACATGCAGCTGCAATGCCTGGTGCAAGATGGGCAGGTGCAGCTGATGGATGATGCGACCACGGTCAACGTGGATGTGCTGATGCTCAAATAGATCGGGAACTGGCCGGGATTGCACGCTCTTTCACAGCAATATCAAGCAGATCATCTTGCTCCGCATCTCAAAACCATTTTCAGGTTACGCCTGATTTGATGGATTCCCGGCCGTTCGATTACTTTGCGGCTGACGCTCCAGCCTGAATAGCTCACGATAGATAGCCAGCACAAACACGAGGAGAAAACAGATACCTCCCCATATCAGCCACTTGAAATACGCAGGCGAATGCGCTTCGACACGTCCTGACGCCGGGATCGCGGATGAAAAAACGCGATTCAACTCAGCAGCTGCAGCCTCGGCGTCGGCAAGCGCCGAGCCACCCTCGAATTCGGCCGCAAAAACGGTTTGGGAATTTGAAATCAGATAGAGCAACACCCGGGTTGACCCGCGGCGCATGGGCTGGATTTTGACCGTGGCGATGGCGTTGGTGCCGAGCACTACCTGCCAAGTCCGGTGGTCACTGGAGGTTTCGCGTTGAAGCTCGCAGCTGATCATCTCCGATTTGTTGCATGTGACGCTGTAGCCCTGCACTGGTAGCCAATAGGCCATCGCCGCGGCGCCAACCACCATCGCCGCCAGCAACGCAGCTAAAACCCATTTTAAAATGTTGGTGCGTAGCGAAGCGGTGATCATTTGGGCCTCTGCTGGCTTCTGTAGGTAGCTGCATTGCGACGGTTCGGACTGACGATGGAATCAAGAAGCCGCGCGTTAGTATCGGAGTGCCAAAGGATCAAAGTGTATGGAGCTCATACGTGAACTCCGAACGAAGAGTGTTCGAAGATATTGAGGAGTCGTCTCACGTTGTCTATCGTGAGTGTGGCTAGCGGAAGTGACATGAATAGCAATAGCCACTTTCTCCATGCTCTGCTTCGAAGGATGTAAATGTACGCGAAAAGCGAGTGTAGGAGTGCAGATAGGAAGGCCAGAGAGACAGCGATGAGATAACGCAGGCTGGCAATCAGCAAAAAAACGGCGGAAAGAATTGCGGTGAGCACTGAGCTGACGACCAGCCAAGATAAGTGCTGAGGATTAACTGCGCCTCGAGGAGCTGCTGTAGAAGTGCCGGGATCATTAATCTTCATCGCAAAGTGGATCTCCGAAGTCGCCTTACGCCTGAGTTGAGCTGAGCGGTCGCGCGAAGCCGATGCGTGCCGTGCCTGACCATGATGGTCTTCCGATCAGTGTGTACCGATGGCTGGCTCAACCATCAGTTGCGCTGCACTTGCCGAAAGCCAACCGAAGGCAATGATTCCGACGACAAACAAGGCAATGCTGGTTGCACTTTGAATCGCCATGCCCGCCGAGATGAGCGCCGGCGTGACGAGTCCGGTTGCGATCGAATAGGCAGCCCAACGCGGTCTCCCAATGGCGAAATATCGTCGTGAAAATATGAAGCAGGCGGCCGTCAGGGATAGAAATGCCACGAAGAAGCCGACGCCATGCAGCGCAGCATGTCCGCTCATGTGTGCGGGCATCCCCGACGCAGTGCCAGGCGGAAAGCCGAGCAGAGGGTCGGGTGGAAAGAGCCCTGCGGCAATCATTCCCAGGCCAAAGAGTCCGATCAGCAGAGGGCCCCAGGTTCCGCCGGGTGCGTTGCGCAAAACTCGCATCATCCCAACGCAGCACGCAAGTGCTAGTATCCCGATGACGATAAAGTTCGCGACCTGAATCCAGCCCGCGTCGGCGAGGCTCAGCAGGCTAAGGGGATGTACCCTGATGTCGAATCCGTTGCGAGTCAGAATCTGCATCGCAACCACGACATAGAATAATGGCCCGAGCGCGACCCCGCAAGCGAGCAGAAACTTTGACTTTTTATCAATCATTACGATTGCCTTTTTGGTTGCGG
>JBKJMY010000273.1:0-2858 GCA_046596115.1 Arenimonas sp. | reverse complement strand
CGCTGGAAAAGGCACGTGCCTTCGATTTCCGTAAGTGGCGCGACATCGGTGAAAGTGTGCTGGATCAGGGTTACACCGACCTGTCGGCCGACGCCGATGGCCGTATCCGCACCCGCCTGCGCAATCCCGCCAATGGCCTGGGCATTGCGGTGTGGCAGGAGCGCGGCGTCATGCATGCGTTCACGTCCGACACGGTGAGCCGCGACGTGCGCCGTGCAATCGCGCTGGAGCCTATGGAATGCATGGCCAATGCCTTCAATCGCGCCGATACCGAAGCAGCTATCAGGCTCGAACCGGGAGCAGAGCGTCATTTTCGCTGTGGTGTGGAGGTTGAGTACTCATGAGCCCTTCCCGCGATGCACTCCCCAATATCGAACAAATCCGCGATGCCGCCGCGCGCATCGCGCCGCACGCGCGCGTCACGCCGGTGCTGCACAGCGCGGCACTGGATGCGCTCAGCGGTGCCGAGCTGCATTTCAAATGTGAACACCTGCAATACGGCGGCGCGTTCAAGTTTCGCGGCGCCTGCAATGCGGTCTGGTCGCTCGACGATGCCACGGCCGCGCGCGGCGTGCTCACCCATTCATCAGGCAACCATGGCGCCGCGCTGGCGCTGGCTGCACGCACGCGTGGCATCAACGCGCACGTGGTGGTGCCCGAGGGCGCGGTGCCGGCCAAGCTCGCCGCAATCCGCGCCGCCGGCGCAGCGCTCACGTTCTGCGCGCCGACCATGGCCGCGCGCGAAGCCGCGGCGGACCAATTGCAGGCACACACCGGCGCGACCCTGGTGCATCCATTCACTGATCCGGCGGTGATCGCCGGACAGGGCACCGCTGCGCTGGAGTTGCTGCGCGCGGTGGCCGGGCTCGACTGCATCCTGGTGCCGATGGGTGGCGGCGGACTGATCAGCGGCACCGCCATCGCCTGTGCCGGTGCCATGCCTGCGGTGCGCGTGCTCGGCGCCGAGCCGGAGGGCGCGGCCGATGCCTACGAATCGCTGCGCCGTGGCGAGCGCGTCACCGGCATGATCCCCGATACCGTCAGCGACGGACTGCGCGGCGTGGTCGGCGCGCTGAACCTGCAGCTGATGCGCGCCCACGCCGTCGAAATATTGCTGGTCAGCGACGCCGAGACGCTGGCAGCGATGCGCCTGCTGTGGGAGCGGCTGAAGGTGCTGGTGGAGCCTTCCAGCGCCACCGTGCTGGCCGCAGTGCTGCGCAATCCTGCGCGTTTCGCCGGCCAGCGCCTCGGCATCATCCTGACTGGCGGGAATGTGGACCTCGACGCGCGCTTCGGCGCGTCGGCGTGATCCCGCGACGCGCAGCGGCAGCGCACCAGGATTGTCTGGATGCCGCCGCCGTGCTTGACTAGGTTCAGGCGCCCGGGCGCGAGCACAGGAAGCACCATGGACGACGAACACATCGACTGGACCGGCCACCCTTCGCAGTGGCAGAACCTTGGCTGGTTCCTGCTTTGCCTGCTGGTGGTGCCGATACCGTACGCAGTGTGGAAATGGCTGGAGACGCGCAGCACGGTGTACACGCTCACCGACCAACGGCTCAAGTTCACCCGCGGCGTGTTCAGCAAGACCACTGAAGACCTCGAGCTCTACCGGGTACGCGACAGCAAGTTCAGCCAGGGCCTGTTCGAGCGCATGGCCGGCTTGGGCGAGATCGAGCTGTTCACCACCGATGAGACCTCCCCGACCATCCAGCTTCGTTACATTGCCGATGCCGAAGGCGTGCGCGAGCGGATCCGCGCATTGGTGGAGGCCCGGCGTGACGCCAAGCGGGTGCGCTACCTCGACGCGGAGTAACCCGAGGGCGGCGCGCGAACGCTGCTCAGCGCTTGCGGCGCGGAATCGCATCGGCGGGAAAGGTCGCGATGTCTGCTGCACCTTCGCGCCGCGGTGCGCCCGCGCCCGGTGACCAGGCCATTGCGGTGATCACCTCCCAGGTGCTGGGCAGGCGATCGTCCACGCGTAACGCATCATAGGCCGCGACCATGCGCGCCTGCCGGCCCCGGCCACCCAGTCCACGCGGCCGCTGCAGCCGTGCATCGCCGGCACCGATCGCGCGCAGTTCGTGCAGCAGCGCCATCACATCGGGATAGGTCAGGTTGAAGTTCTCGCGCTGCAGCACCGGGTTGCGGAAGCCCGCCGCGATCATTGCATCGCCGACCTGCTGGATCGCCGCGAATGGCGACAGCGGCGGATAGCGCTCGCCGGCCGCGATGTAGGCCTCGCGTAATTCAATCAGTGTCTGCGGTCCAAAGGTGGAAAACAGCAGCAGGCCATCCGGGCGCAGCACGCGGCGGAATTCGTCCAGCGCGCGCGGCAGCTCTGGTACCCACTGCAGGCACAGATTGGAAAACAGCAGGTCCACGCTGCCGTCGGCCAACGGCAACTGGGTCGCGTCGCCGCACAGCCTGCGCACCGGCCGCCAGAAATGCGGGCCGCGCACCTGGCGCAGCATCGGCATGGCCAAGTCGAGCGCGATCACCTCGGCGCTGCTCCAGCGGCCCTTCATCACCGTGGATGCGCGGCCCGGCCCGCTGCCCACGTCAAGCACGTGTCGCGGGACGCGATCGCCGAGCACTTCGAGTTGTTCGAGCAGGCGCGATTCGACTTCGCGCTGCAATACCGCAACTTCCGCGTAGCCAATCGCCGCGCGGCCGAAACTGAAACGCAGCCGCCGGCGGTCGAACAACGGCGGGCGTGCCGGGTCGCTCATCGGGCCACATTCGCATGCATCGCGCCCGCAGGCGCCGCGCGCGCATCACGCCAGCCGTCAACGGCGTCGATGATCGCTGCGGCGACAACATCGCCATGGGTCAGGAATGGCGCGTGCCCCGCGTGG
>JBKJMY010000137.1:0-3468 GCA_046596115.1 Arenimonas sp. | reverse complement strand
CCGAGCTCGCCCGGCTTGCGGTTCGCGCGCACCACCATCGCCATCGCGTTCCAGCGGATGATCGAGCGGATCCGCCATTCGAGGTTGGCGTCGCCCGGCATCGGCGGATCCAATTCGGGCGGGATGTGGTTGACGTATTCGGTGGTCGGATGGAACGGCAGCTGGACGCCGGAGCGACGCGTGAGTTCGACCATGCGCTCGAGCAGCTCGTGGGCGCGGTCGGGGCCGTCGTGGTCGAGCACGGCTTTCAGCGATTCCAGCCACTCCTTGGTCTCGGTCGGGTCGCGGTCGTTGTCGAGGATGTCGTTCAGCCAGGTGCTCATGCCGGGTCCGTCGTTGTTCGTGCGTAGACCCCGAAGTTTAGCGCACCGCGGCCGGGGCGGGCCTCGTGTCGCAGGCTGGCGAGCTGCACTAGTATGGGAGCGAAACCGCCATCCGGGCGGTGGACAGCGAGCTCATTCATGCCGGCTACTGCCCATGCGACACATGACCATCCCCCTTGGGCGCGCTGGGTCGCACCGGTGGCCTTTGCCCTGGTTTCGGCGATTGCCGCGTACGGATCGTTCCGACTGACCCGATTCGGCGGCGGAGTCGCCGCTTTTTGGATTGGCAACGGCATGCTGGCTGGTGCGCTGCTGCTGTTGCCTAAAGCACAGTGGCGGGTCTGGATGCTGGCGGCATTTTTGGGCCAGCTTGCGGCGCGCATTACCATTGGCGACGCGATGCTCGAAAGCGTGGGCCTCGGTCTGGCCAATCTGCTGGAATGCTGGATGGTGGCGGGATGGGTACGCCGCAACGTGGACGATCTGCGTGACGCCAACTCGCTGGGCGAAGTCGCGCTCGACGGCGTCGTCGCGACCCTGCTGGCCTGCGCCGTCTCGGCATCCCTCGCCGCTGCCATCAAGGGTCTTGCGACGCCGGCTGCAACCCCGGCGCTGACCTGGATCCTGTGGTTCATGGCCCATCTGTTGGGCATGGTCATCGTGGGGACCCTGATCGCCAGTATCGGACAGCGGGGGGTGCGGCGCAGCTTGCGTCGCGAACAGCGCCTCGATTTCCTTGTCTGCGTTGCCCCGATGCTGGCGGTCGCTGCAGCCACGTTCGTCCAGGCCCGGTTTCCGCTGCTGTTCCTGCCGTTTCTTCCGCTGGTCTTGCTGGCCTATCGGCACGGCCTGTTTGGCATGCTTGTCGGCACACTGATTCTGGCGTTGATCAGTGGCCTGTCAGCGGTCACGGACAGCGGACCCTTCGCGCTGATGCACGGCAGTCCACTGGCACGCACCTTTCTCTGGCAGGCCTATGTTGCCTCCGCCTGCCTGTTGTCTTTTGCGACCACCGTGGCGGTGACACAGCGTTTCCAGCTGATGCGCCGGCTCGCCCGCAGCGAAGCGCAGCTTGTCAATCTGACTGAGCAACTGCCGGCCATGGTCGCGCGCTTCGACCGGGATGTCCGCTATATCTACGCCAATGCCCGCTCGCGCGGCATGTCATCGGGCATTGATCTGATTGGCAAAAGCCTGCGCGAGGCCCGCGGTGAAGCCGGCTACGCCAAGATCGAAGGCTATGTGCAAGGCGTGCTCGGCGGCGAACCACAGAGCTACGAGACGCGCTGGCCGCTCGCAGATCGCGAGGTTGATCTGCGAGTCCAATTCGTTCCTGATCGCGCGCCCGACGGTAGTGTTCGGGGCTTCTACAGCCTGGCTTTCGACATCACCGAGGCCAAGCGCAATGAACGCGAACTGGCGCGCCTGGCCCGCTTCGATCCGCTGACCGGCCTGGCCAATCGCCGCCACTTCGACGAAAGCCTTCGGGAGGCGGTAGACCACGCCCGCGAAACAGCGACGGGCCTGATGCTGATGTCCCTGGACCTGGACAAGTTCAAGGACATCAATGACACGCTCGGCCACGCAGTCGGCGACGAGGTGCTGAAACGATTCGCCCAGCGCCTGCGCGAGGCGGTGTATGAGGTGGGCATGGTCACGCGCCAGGGTGGCGATGAGTTCCACGTACTGATTGGGCATTCGCCGCGGCCCGAAATCGCCGCCCCGCTGGCGGGGCGCATTCTGCGGGTGATGCGCGAACCCATGCACATTGGCTCCCGTGAACTGCAAGTTGGCACGAGCATAGGCATCGGCTTCCAGAATCCGGTGCAGTCCGGACAAAGCCTGATGGAACTGGCCGATGCGGCCCTGTATCAAGCCAAGGCCCAGGGCCGTGGCACCTGGGCCCTGCTCGAGGGCTGAGCCCCGGAAAACCCGGGTCAGAGTCGACTTTTAAAACCCGGGTCCAAACCCGGGTCAGAGTCGACTTTCGCCCTCATGGAAACTCGGGCCATCGTGTACCCTCCGGGCCGAAAGTCGACTCTGACCCAGGTTTTCCGTGCTTGACTATCTACTAATGGCATAGTACTAATGTCGCCGTAGACACTCCTGGAGGTACCCCGGCATGGCAAATCCCCACCCCACCGAAGGCGAACTGGCGATCCTGCGCGTGCTCTGGGCGCAACCGGGCCCGACCACGGTGCGCGAGGTGCACGATGTGCTGTCGCGCAACAAGGACACCGCCTACACCACGGTCCTGAAGATGCTGACGATCATGGCCGACAAGGGCCTGGTGCGCCGCGACGAATCCGAGCGCAGCCACACCTATCTTGCGGTGCACGCCGAGCCGGTGGTGCAGTCATCGTTGCTGAAGGACCTGGTGCGGCGCGCCTTTTCGGGCTCGGCGCTGTCGCTGGTGCAGCGCGCGATCGATGACGATGGCGCCACTGCCGAAGAGCTTGACGCGATGGCCAAGATGATCGCGCAGGCCAAGGCGCGACAGAAGAAAGCTTGATGCACGCGCTCGAAGCAAGCTTGATGCACGCGCTCTGGGCCCATCAGTTCAGCCTGACCCATGCGCTCGCCTTGGCGCTGCTGCACTCGCTGTGGCAAGTTGCGTTGCTGGCGGCGCTGGCGGCGTTGGCGTTGGCGCTCGCGGAAAAGCGCAGCGCGGCATTGCGCCACGCACTGGGCATGGGTTTCCTGCTGGCGATGGCGGTGCTGCCGGCGATCAGCTTCTTCAACTTCCTGTTGCAACCCGCGCTGCTGGTGAACAGCGGGCTGTTGCCGGCGATGAGCGCGCCCACGTTGGCCGCGCACGCATTCGACGCGGCTGGCACTGGTCTGGCCTCGAGCGCATTCGTGCAGGCCACCGGACCGTTGGCCGGCTGGCTGTCGCTGCTCTGGCTGGCGGGTGCGGCGGTGATGTTGCTACGCCATTTCGGCGGCTGGCGTCTGGTCGGCGCGCTCGAGCGGCAACCCTTCGAATTGCTGCCTGCCAATTGGCAACAGCGCGTCTTGGCGCTGCAGTTGGCGCTGGGCATCACCCGCAAGGTGCTGGTGCGACTGGGCGAGGACATCGCCTCGCCCTTCACCGCGCGCTTGCTGCGGCCGGTGATCTGGCTGCCGTTGTCGCTGATCACGCACT
>JBKJMY010000038.1:0-4511 GCA_046596115.1 Arenimonas sp. | reverse complement strand
CATCCACATCGGAGGCTGCAGCTCGATCAGCGTCGCAACCGGGCCGACATCTGCCTTTGCCAGCTCGGGCCATTCCGCCGATTCCGCCGATCCAGGTGGCTCTGGCGCGCGGCGCTCTTCGCGATCCAGCCACGCCTCCAACGCGGCAAGCAAGGTGAAGCCCGCCAGCGCGGCCACCAGCGCCACCAACCAGGCAAGAACATCTCCGCCGAATGCACGCACGATCGCAGCCAGCAAACCCGGAAGACCCCAGCGCAATGCCCGACGAATCCACTGCAGATTCCCAACGTCGAGACGCGCCTGCCCCAGTAGCGCAACAGCGGCCAGCGAAAGCAGAATGGGCATACCCAGCCACCATGGCAGCGACGCCAGCAGCACCAGCCAGCCGAGCGACAGCCACAGATTCCGCATGGGTTGATGGCGCCGAGACATCACTCAGCGCCAGATCACTGGATGCGCGCTCAGCCGCACCACACTCGCGCATTCCGGAACATGCGCATCCACGGCGAATCCTCGCCCCACGACTCCGGATGCCAGCTCAGCTGGGCGCTGCGGAAGACGCGCTCCGGATGCGGCATCAGGATCGTGACGCGACCGTCGGCAGCCGTGAAGCCAGCCAGCCCGCCGGGCGAGCCATTGGTGTTGAGCGGAAAGCTCTCCGTAGGCTTGCCGCGGTTGTCGACAAAGCGCACCGCCGCGTGCGATTTCGACGGACTGCACACCTGCGGAAAGCTGACCCGGCCTTCGCCGTGTGCCACCGCCACCGGAATTCGCGACCCGACCATGCCCTTGAACAGGATGCTCGGCGAATCGAGAATTTCCAACGTGACCAGCCGCGACTCATATTGCTCCGACGCATTGCGCAGAAACTTCGGCCAGTGCTGCGCGCCGGGGATGATGTCCTTCAGCTGCGCCAGCATCTGGCAGCCGTTGCAAACACCCAGCGCGAACTTGGTCGGATCGGCAAAAAACGTGGCGAACTGCTCGCGCAACATGTCGTTGTAGAGGATCGAAGTGGCCCACCCCCGGCCCGCACCGAGCACGTCACCGTATGAGAAGCCGCCGCACGCAGCCAGGCCGCGGAAGTCCGCCAGGGTGATGCGGCCATTGGCCAGATCCGACATGTGCACGTCCACCGCCTCGAAACCGGCGCGGGTGAAGGCGGCCGCCATCTCGACCTGGCCGTTGACGCCCTGCTCGCGCAGGATGGCGATGCGCGGACGCGGTTTGCCGCTGTCCGTCGCCCGCAGGTAACCGGCCGCCACATTATCGGTCGGATCGAAGGTCAGCTTGGGCGATATGCCCGGATCGGCATCGTCGAGCCGCCACGCCAACTCGGCATCGGCGCTGAGCGGATTGTCACGCTGACGCTGCATGGCGTGAGTGGTGTCGTTCCACGCCTTGAACAACGTGCGCCAGTTCCACTTGAACACCACCTCGTCACCGAGGTAGAGCTTGATGCCGAGCTTCTCCTTCGGCCGGCCAATGTGGTGGCTGATCCCGGCCAGGCCGTACTTGACCAGCAACGCCTCGAACGCCTCCCGATTGGCTTCGGCGACCTGCACCACGGCGCCGAGTTCTTCGCTGAACAATGCACGCAAGGCGGCTTCGGCCCAGCCATCCAGACGAATTTCCAGGCCGCAGTGACCGGCGAAAGCCATCTCCAGCAGCGTGGTGATGACACCGCCATCGGAGCGATCGTGATATGCCAAAAGCAGGCCGCTGGCATTGGCTTCCTGGATCAACTCGAACAGAGCCTTTAGGCGCTTGGCGTCGTCCAGGTCCGGCGGCACGCCGCCGCCGCGATTGAACACCTGGGTCAGCGCGGAGCCGCCCAGTCGATCTCGCCCGGCACCCAGGTCGATCAGCCACAGTTCGGAATGACCTCGATCCAGCCGCAACTGCGGCGTGAGCGTGCGACGCACGTCGCTCACCCGCGCAAAGCCGGTGATCACCAGCGACACCGGCGACACCGTGCGCTGCGGCTGATCGCCGTCCTGCCACACGGTCTGCATCGACAGCGAGTCTTTGCCGACCGGAATCGAGATATCCAGTTCCGGGCACAACTCCATGCCGACGGCCTTTACCGCGTCGAACAGCGCCGCATCTTCGCCCGGATGATTGACCGCGGCCATCCAGTTCGCCGACAGCCGGATTTCGCCGAGGTTGTCGATTGCCGCTGAAGCCATGTTGGTGATCGCCTCGCCCACGGCGAGTCGAGCCGCATCGGCGCTGCTCAGCAAGGCCACCGGTGCGCGCTCGGCCATCGCCATCGCTTCGCCGGCATAGCCGTCGAAATCCGAAATGGTCACGGCGCAATCGGCCACCGGCACCTGCCACGGGCCGACCATCGGGTCACGATGATTGAGGCCACCGACGGTGCGGTCGCCGATGGTGATGAGGAAGCTCTTGCTGCCGACGGTCGGCAGGCGCAGCACGCGCAGCAGCGCCTCGCCCATGCCGATGCCGGTCAGATCCGGCACCAGATCGATGCGCGGCTTTACCCGTATCGCATCGCGATGCATTCGCGGCGGTTTGCCGAACAGCACGTCCATCGGCAGATCGATCACGGTCAGGTCGCGACGCGGATCGGTCAGCACCAGTTGGCGGGCCACCGTGGCATCGCCGACTACCGCGTAAGGACAGCGCTCGCGCTGGCAGATCGCCTCGAATTCGGCCAGATCGTTTACGCCAATGGCCAGCACGTAACGCTCCTGCGACTCGTTGCTCCATACCTGCATCGGCGACAGCGAGGGGTCGTCGCAGGGAATTTTCGACAGATCGATCACGCCACCGACCTGGGCGTCGTTGAGCAGCTCCGGAATCGCATTGGACAGGCCACCGGCACCGACGTCATGCACGCTGACGATCGGATTGTTGTCGCCGCGAGCGCAGCAGGCGTCGATGACTTCCTGACAGCGCCGCTCCATCTCGGCGTTGTCGCGCTGCACCGAGGCAAAGTCCAGTTCGGCGCTCGACGCACCCGAGGTTACCGACGACGCTGCGCCACCGCCCAGACCGATCAGCATCGCCGGGCCACCGAGCACGATCACCTTGTTGCCGGGCTGCACCGCGCGCTTGAGCACATGCTCGGCGCGCAGGTTGGCCAGTCCACCGGCCAGCATGATCGGCTTGTCGTAGCCGCGACGGAAACCGACCTGTCCCGGCAGCTCGCTTTCGAAAGTGCGGAAGTAGCCACCCAGGCACGGCCTGCCGAATTCGTTGTTGAAGGCGGCGGCGCCCAACGGGCCGTCGCGCATGATTTCGAACGCCGTCGCCATACGTGGGGGCAGCGGACGCTCCACTTCCCACGGCTGCGGATGGCCGGGGATGCGCAGATCGGACACGGAGAAACCGGTCAGGCCAGCCTTGGGCTTGCCGCCCCGGCCGGTCGCGCCTTCGTCGCGAATCTCGCCGCCGGCACCGGTGGCCGCACCCGGCCAAGGGGCAATCGCGGTTGGATGATTGTGGGTTTCCACCTTGATGGCGAAATCCACGCGTTCTTCGTTACCGCGCCACACGCCGTCGCCAGGATCAGCCATGAAACGCTTGGCGACGCTGCCCTCGATCACCGCCGCATTGTCCGAATAGGCAGACAAGGTGTGGGCCGGGGATTTCTCGTGGGTGTTCTTGATCATGCCGAACAGGGTTTTTTCCTGTTCTATCCCATCCACCGTCCAGCTGGCGTTGAAAACCTTGTGGCGGCAATGCTCGGAGTTGGCCTGGGCAAACATGAACAGCTCGGCGTCGGTCGGGTCGCGACCCAGCTCCGCATACCGCTCGACGAGGTACTCGATCTCGTCATCGGCCAGCGCCAGTCCCAGCCGCGTATTGGCCTCGCCCAACGCGGCCTGCGGTTCATCGCCCAGCGCAACATGCACCAGATCGCCGGGCGATCCGGCCAGAAACAGGCCCTGCGCCCCGTCGATATGGGTCAGCACCGACTGCGTCATCGCATCGTGCAGCACCGCGATGATCGGACCGTAATCCGGCGCATCGGCATCAGGCAGACCCGCCACGCGCCAGGCCAGGCCGCGCTCCACACGGCGCACGTCAAAGCCGGCGCCGTGCAGAATATCGGTGGCCTTGCTCGACCACGGCGAGATCGTGCCCAGCCGTGGAACTACCCACAACGTGGCCTGCTCCGGCGGCGCATCCTTCGCCTCCAGCACCGCCAGCAGGCGCTGCCGCAATGCACCTTCGGGCGCGTTGTCGGCGTCAATGAAATAGACGAACCAGGATGCCCGCACATGCACGCCACGATGCAGGGCATCGAGACGGGCGTTGAGGCGTTCTAGGCGAAACAGCGAGAGGGCGCTCTGCCCGTCGAGTGCGATCATGCGGGGAACGGCGCTATGCGTAGGAAACTCCCATTCTAACCCAAGCAGCCTTCGGCGACGCCGAAAGCACCGCTACCCTCTCGCTGCCTGCAGGGGAAGGTTTGACGGGCGTCGCTCTTGACCTTTCGATGAAACGCCGCCCGCCGTCCTCCGCTGCCTAGTCCCCTGAAG
>JBKJMY010000190.1:0-4015 GCA_046596115.1 Arenimonas sp. | reverse complement strand
AGATTCATGGGCACGTCTTTGAGCGAATGCACCGCGGCATCCGCGTCGCCCTCGAGCATCGCGACCTCCAGCTCCTTCAGGAACAGGCCCTTGCCGCCGACCTCGGACAGCGGCCGGTCGATGATCCGGTCTCCGCGCGTGGTCATCGGCACCAGCTCGACGGTCAGTCCGGGATGCGCGGCGCGCAGGCGCGCGGCGACATGTTCTGTCTGCCAGAGCGCCAGTGGGCTCTGTCGTGTCGCGAGTCTCAAACGATCCATGCCGCCATTATCGCAGCGTCACAGGTGCTTGAGGCGCTCGCGCAGCAGCGGCACGCAGCGCCGGCTGACTTCGAGCGGGGCCTTGCCATGGCGCAGCACGGCCTGCACCTGGCCGTCCGGCAGCCGGCGCAGCTCGAGGAACTCGTCGTTGGCGACCAGGCAGTTGCGGTGGATGCGCTGGAAGCGGTCGCCGAATTCCAGTTCCAGCGATTTCAGCGATTCCTCGATCAGGTCCTCGCCACGGACGTGGTGCACGAGCACGTATTTTTCCTCGGCCTGCAGGTAGTGCACGTCCTCGATCGGGATCAGCCGCAGGTTGCCGCGCATGCGCGCCGCCAGGTGACTGCGCTGGCGGGGGCCGGGATTGAGCTCGGGCACTGCCGCGCGGGCCGGCGCATCGCCGGCGCGGGCGCGGCGGGCGCGCTGGAGCGCCTCGAGCAGGCGCTCGAGGCGCACTGGTTTGACCAGGTAGTCCACCGCGGCGGCCTCGAAGGCCGCCAGCGCGTGCTCGTCATAGGCGGTACAGAAGATCACTGCCGGGCGCGGTTCGAGCCGGGCAAGATGGCGGGCGGCCTCCAGGCCGTCCATCACCGGCATGGCGATGTCGAGCAGCACGACATCCGCGCTTGACGCCGCTGCGCCTTCCACCGCCTCGCGTCCGTTTGCGGCCTCGCCCACCACCGTCACATCGGCATCGAGTTCAGACAACATCGCGATCAGCCGGCTGCGCGCGGGCGCTTCGTCGTCGACCACCAGCACCTTCATGCGGCCAGCCTCCACGCGTCTGGCATGCACGCGGCCAGCCGCAATGCGTCCGGCATGCATGCGGCCAGCCTCATGGCAGCGGCAACTCGATCATGCATCGGTACACCCCTTCGTCCTGGGACCGGCGCAACTCCACGCCCGTTCCGAAATGGTAGGCCAGTCGCTGGGCAATCGACTCCTGCGCGTGCCGATTGCCGCCGGCGGCGACTGGCAGGGCCGCTATCGCACCCGGCCGCGGCGCCGGATTGCTGATCTCGATGCCCAGCCGATGCGGCGCGATGCGGCTGATGGCGATCCGGATGTGCCCGCCCTGCGGCAGCTGCGCGATGCCATGCAGCACCGCGTTCTCCACCAGCGGCTGCAGCACCAGGCGTGGCAGCTCCAGGGTCATCGGCGCGTCCGGCGCGACGTCCCAATCCACGGTGAGACGATTACCCAGGCGCAGGGCCTCGATGGCCAGATAGCGCTGCGCCAGGTGGATTTCCTCGGCGAGTGTTGACGTGCCCTGCGCACCCAGCGCGGCGCGGAACAGTTCGGACAGGTCTTCGACCGCGCGCTCGGCGGTCACCGGATCGCTGCGCACCAGCGAGGCGATGGTGTTCATCGAATTGAACAGGAAGTGCGGCCGGATCCGCGCCTGCAGGGCATCCACCTCGGCCTTGGCCTGGGCGTTGAGCCGCGCGCGCCATTGTTCGGCCACGTAGAAATAGCGAAGGCTCAGCGCCGAGATCATGGTCGACAGCAGGGCGATCGAGAGGATGAAGCGCGCCCGCTGGCTCTCGGGCAGGGTCAGGTGGGTGCCCAGGCCCAGGTCGATCTGCTGGATGGCGAAGGCGCCGAACGCGGCGATCACGAACGGCAACAGCAAGGCTGCCGCGATTCCAAGCGGGCGCGGCAACGGCTCGACCAGCGGCCCGGCCTTGCAGTAGGTGATGGCAATGGTGAGGCCCAGCCAGAGTGAAAAGGCACTGGCGGCGCCGAATTCCCCCAGGCTCCAGCGCGGGTCCTGGGTGGGCGCCAGCCCGACCACGACGGCCACCAATTCGGCGATCGCCAGCACCGCGGCGATGCGCGGCAGCCGGCAGAAATCGGGAAACCAGGGGCGACGCTCGGCTCCGGCCATGCCCGGAGTCTAGGTCAGCCGCCGGAGAAACGCATTCCCAGCCAGCCCTGCAGGTCGCTGACCTCCTCGGCGCACACGCTGTGGCCCATCGGGTAGTCGTGCCATTCGACCGGCACCTTGAGCGCGTCCAGGGCCGCTTTGCTGCGCTTGCCGAAGTCCAGCGACACCACCGGATCCTGCCGTCCATGGCCCTGGAACACCGGCGTCTTGCGCCCTGCGGGGGTAATCTCGGCGGCGGTCTGGGCCGCCATGGGCAGGTAGGACGACAGCGACACAATCCCCGCCAGGCCGGCTTCCCGGCGCAGGCCGGCGGCCAGGGCAACGGCCCCGCCCTGCGAGAAACCAGCCAGGATCAGCCGCTGCGGCGGGATGCCGCGGTCGCGCTCGCGGCCGATCAGCGCATCCACTTGGGCCATCGACTCGCGCATGCCAAGCTCGTCGGCGCGTTGCTCCAGGCTGGCGGAACTGATGTCGTACCAGGCACGCATCCGCGCGCCGCCATTGATGGTGACCGCGCGCACCGGCGCATGCGGGAACACGAAGCGGATGCCCGGCCACTCAGGCAAGACCAATTCGGGAACGATCGGCGCGAAGTCGTGGCCATCGGCGCCCAGGCCGTGCAACCAGACGATGGACCAGGCGGGGCGGGGTTTGGTGAGGTGTTCGACCGACTCAAGCATGGTTGGCATTATCTGCCGGTTCCACCACGTCGCGCACGATCACCTGGTTCTTGCCGTTGTGCTTGGCGTCGTAGAGCGCCGCGTCTGCCGTGGCCAGCAACTCGCTGGCCTGCATGCCGCGCGCTGGCATTACTCCGGCGCCGCCGATGCTCACGGTCACCAGCGGGCCCGCGCCCCCGGCGCCATGTGGCACGCCGAGCACCTCGATCTGGCGGCGGATGCGTTCGCCCACGGTGCGCGCACCGCGTGCCTCGGTACTGGGCAACACCACCACAAACTCCTCACCACCGAAGCGCGCGGCCAGGTCGGCCGGCCGGCGCAGGCAGTCGCGCAGCGTCTGTGCGATGCGCTTGAGCACTTCATCGCCGGCCAGGTGGCCGAAGCCGTCGTTGTATTGCTTGAAGTTGTCCACGTCCACCATCAGCAGCGCAAACTCGCTCAGTTCGCGTGCCGAGCGGCGCCACTCCAGCTCAAGGTATTCGTCCAGGTAGCGCCGGTTGCTGATGCCGGTCAGGCCATCCACGTGGCTGAGCCGCTGCAATGCCCGGTTCATGTCGAGCAGCTTGTGCTGGCTTTCGCTGAGCGCGCGATAGGCCGCGTCGCGCTGGCGCAGGTTGAGGTAGGCCTTGTGCTGGTGGCGGATGCGCGCGATCAGTTCAATGCGATCGGGCAGCTTTACCAGATAGTCGCTCACATCGGCGGCAAAGCACTCGCTCTTGACTGCGGCATCTTCCTTGCTCGACAGCACGATGACCGGAATGTCACGTGTTCCCGGATGGCGGCGGTACGCGCGCACCAGGTCCAGGCCGTCCACGCCGGGCATGACCAGGTCCTGCAGGATCACGGTGGGGCCAACCCGTAGCGCGTGGTCCACCGCATCTTCGCCGCGCGAACAATACTCAAACTGGATCTCGGACTCGCCGGCCAGCGCGCGACGCACGGCTTCGCCGATGATTGCCTGGTCGTCCACCAGCAGGACCACGATCGCAGTCTGGTCGGAGGGGATGCCGATGCCGATCTCTTCGTCCGCTTCGAATGCATTGCTCATAGGCGTTCCTGCGTGGTCGGTGCGCTGCGAGCCGCGCGTTCGGTGGGAGTGCCGCGTCCCGGGGTGGTGCCGCCCGTTTGCCGAACGACCTCGGTAATCCTGGCCGCGATTTCGTCAAGCGGGAGGATGTCGACGGCGG
>JBKJMY010000169.1:0-13879 GCA_046596115.1 Arenimonas sp. | reverse complement strand
TGCCCGGCGCCCGCGTGTCCGACGGTACGCAGGTCACCAATACGGACCGGCGTGGACGCTATGCATTTTCACCGTCGGTCGAGCGCCGCGTATTCCTGGTCAAGCCCGCTGGCTACCGTGCGCCGACGCGTGGTGACGGATTACCAGACACCTGGGCGGACACCCTTGGCAGCTGTCGCGATTTTCCGCTGCTGCGCGAGCGCCGCGCAACCGGCGCGCCGCTCGATGTGCTTGTGCTCGGCGATCCGCAGCCCAAGATCGCCAAACACCTCGAGTACTACCAGCGCGACATCCTCGATCCGCTGCGCGCCAATCCACGCGCCACGCTTGCGCTATCGCTCGGCGACCTGGTGGACGACCAGCAACAGTTGTATCCGGGACTCAAGAAAGCCGACGCGACGCTCGGGATTCCCTGGTTGCACGCTCCCGGCAACCACGACGTTGACGCCACCGGCGACGATGCGCACGCACTGGGAGGCTTCCACGAAGCATTCGGACCCGACACCTACGCATGGGAAGAAGCCCAGGCGAATTTCATCGTGCTCGATGATGTGATCACCCGACCCGGTGGCGGGAAATCCTATGTCGGCGGGCTGCGCGAAGACCAGTTCCAGTTCCTTGCGGCATATCTTTCCGGCGCGGATCACTCGCGCCTGCTGGTGCTCGCCCTGCACATCCCGCTGTTCGACGTGGGCGGCGTGGAAACATTCCGGCACGAGGACCGGGCGCGCCTGTTCGCCATGCTGGTGCCATTCCCGCACCTGCTGGTGCTCAGCGCCCACACCCATTCGCAGATGCATGTCTATCACGATGCATCCGATGGATGGGCCGGTGCCACGCCGTTGCACGAGTACAACGTCGGCGCCGCCTGCGGCGCTTACTGGACCGGGGTCAAGGATGCCGAGGGCATCCCGGCGTCCACCATGAGCGACGGCACGCCCAATGGCTATGCGCGCATGCGCGTGTCGGCTGATGCCAGCGTTGCGCTGCGCTGGTACGCCGCACGCGCGCCGGAAGATGCGCAGATCGGCTTGCATTCACCAGGTGTGATCCGTCGCGGCGCTTATCCGGGATTCGGCGTGTACGCGAATGTCTGGATGGGCGGACCCGACACCACCGTCGAATTCCGTGTTGATGCTGGGCCATGGAAACCGATGGCCCGCTGGAACTTCCCCGATCCGGCGCTGGTCGCCGAGAACATGCGCGATGACGACGCCGCATCGCTGCGCGGCTATGACCGGGCAACCGAAGCGGGCGTGTCCACGCACCTTTGGCGCGCGGCGGTAGCAACCGACCTTGCGCTCGGCGAGCACCGTGTTGAAGTGCGATCGCAGATCGACGGCTTCGGGCTGGCGACGGCTTCCACTACCTATCGGCTCGAAGACGCGCAACCCTGAGCCATGTCGACGTGCGTACGACACGCGCGGCAGGTTTTTGTGCGAAAGGCCGGGGCGAACGGTCAGGGCGTGGGTGTGAACGGCACGGGCGGTGCGTCATGCAGGGACTTGCGCCAGGCGGCCAGGTGCTGGCGGATCGCCCAGCCGGCCGCCATCTGCGGTACCGATGGCGTTTCACCATCGCGCAATTCCCATTCGCGGATTTGCCGGCTCGCCAACTGGAAGCCCTGCTCGAAATCCGTGGTCTGGTTCAGCGCCTCAGCGAGGAAAGCCTTGCCGAACCAGGTGATCCTGGAATCGTTGCCGCAACCGAAGGAGGCGCGGTCCTCGCGGGCTGCGGTGATCACCAGCGTGCGTTCGTTGCGCAGCGCATCGACGAAGCCGCCCGAATAGCAGGCCGACACCACGATCACCCGCCAGCCGATGTGCGCATCGTCCAGCGCCGCGCGCAGGTCCGTCGGCGCGATCTGCCGCAGCGGCAGCGGGTCGAGGTTCACGTACAGCAGATGGTCCTGGCTGCCGTGGCTGGTCAGGAATAGCACCAGCACGTCTTCTTCCGGATCCATCCGCGCACCGACCCCGGCAAGGGCAGCACGCAGGTTTCCCAGCGTCGCCAGCGGGAAGGCATCCAGGGTGTCGGGTGAGTTGACCAGCGGCAGCACGCGTTGCCCTGCACCGAAGCGCCCGGCCATCAATTGGTCGAAGTATTCGACTTCGTTGCGGAACACGCGCTCTTCGCCATCTCCGGCAAAGCCGATGGTGAACAGGTCGATCTTGCCCGGCGTCTGCGCGCGAACCGCTTCAACCGCAGCGCGTACCCGCTCCGGCTGGAGGCGCATCAGGCGCTCGACATCCACGTCCGGGGCGAGCAGGGACTTGGGTGCCGCTGGCGCGGCAGGCGCAACTGGCGCGGCGGGTGCGGACGTTGGCTGGTCACCCGTCGCGTCTCCCGCAGCCTGCGCTTCGTCCCCGCCGTCGGGCGGATACCAGAACCAGGCTTCCTGCTGCCAGTACCAGGGCCAGGCAAGGACCAGCGCGAAGATGATGCCGGCGGCCAGCCTGCGCGGCGGCGGCGTGGCCTGCGAGAGGAAAGTGGTGCAGCGATACAACGCCAGCCAGCCGAACAGCGCGAGCAGGATGTGCCATGCGCCGCGGCGCACCGTGTCGTCGGTGGGAAGCCAGATGCCGAATATCCACAGTGCGATGGCATCCCAGGTAATGCCGACCAGCACCGCGAGGGTCGCCAACGCAAGCCACAGCGCCGGCCTGCGCAGGATGCGCGCGGCGATCCACGATGCCGCCAGCAGTAACAGGAAATAGCTGGCATGGGCGTGGAAGCTATTGCCGTACAGGCTCGCAGGTGCTTCGGTCAGGGCGTAGTCCTCGACGAAGTACAGGGCCAGCGACAGCGCGCAGGCAGCAAGAAAGAGGCCGAAGCCGGCGAACACCGGCCGACTGCGCGGCAGGCGCCAGAACGTCAGCGACAGACCTTGGCCGCACAGGCGCAAGGCGTCACGCACGGAAGGGTTCATGGCTGGATGTCTGCGAAGCTTTCGACGCGGCTGTGGCCATGGCAGGTCGCAGCTTCACGCGCAATTGGATAGTCCTCGCGTCGATCGATCAGCACCGTCTGCATGCCGGCTTCGCGCGCGGCATCGAGTTCCTCGACGACATCGGACAGGAACAGCACATCGCCGGCGGCCAAGCCGAGCGCTGCGCTAATCGCACGATAGCTTTCGTCGTGGCGCTTGCCACCAACCGCGGTGTCGAACCAACCCGAAAACAAGCCACGCAGGTCGCCGGCATCGCTATGTCCAAACAGCAGCTTCTGCGCCGGCACCGATCCAGACGAGTACACGTACAGTTGGAAGCCTTCGTCATGCCAGCGACTCAGGGCCATCACTGCGTCCTGGTAGACATGCGCCGTGAACTCCCCGTCCGCATAGCCTGCCTGCCAGATCATTCCCTGCAGCCCCTTGAGCGCAGGGTGCTTGCGGTCCTGGTCGATCCAGCCCTGCAGCACTTCGACCGTCATCGCGTCATCGCAGATGCCGCCGGAGTCGCTGGCGGCACGATCGAGCCATTCGCGCACCTCGGGCTCGCCGGCGTGCTCGCGCACGAAACCTGGCAGGGCGCGGTGCGCATACGGAAACAACACGTCCTTCACGAAGGAGATCGAACTGGTCGTGCCTTCGATGTCAGTCAGGATGGCACGCGTCACCGATCAGTCCGCCCCGTCACCAAGACGCGGGAAGCGCTGCGCGAGGTCGGACCCGGTGAAGTGGCCAACCCAGCCGTCCGGCTCGGTAAAGAAGCGGATGGCTATGAAGTGCGGCTGCGGGCCCATGTCGAACCAGTGTTGCGTGCTATCTGGCACTGCAATCAGGTCATCTTTCTCGCACAGGATCTCGTAGACCCTATCGCCAACGTGCAATGTGAACAATCCGGAGCCGGCAACGAAAAAGCGGACTTCGTCTTCCTTGTGGAAATGTTCGTCGAGGAACTTCTTGCGCATCGCCTCGCGGTCGGGATGCTCGGGATGGATACTCACCACATCGACGGTCTTGAAGCCCTTCTCGGCAACGATCTTGTCAATGTCGGCGCGGTAGGCCTGCATCACCGCATCGGGATGCGCCCCGGGCGGCAGTTCGTCACCGGCCTGCCATTGTTCGAAGCGCACGCCGATCGGTGCCAGCTCGGCGGCGATCACCGCGCGGTCCCGGCTGGACAGCAGGGGCGAGGACGGATCGGCATCGTTGAAGATCCGCAACCGGCTCATGGGCGCAGCTTCCGCATTTCCAACTCCACGTTGATCAGGAATTCGAACGCCTCCAGGTGCCGGCGCGCTTCAGCCATGTCGCGACCCCAGGCATACATGCCGTGGCCATCGATCAGGTAACCCCACATCGGGCCGCGATCCATCAGGCAATCCGCCTGGGCGGCGAGGGTGGGGATGTGCTGGTTGTTGGGCAGCACGCACAGGTCCAGCGTTGCGTCGTGGGTATCGTTGCCCGGGAATGCCTTGATCAGCTCGTAGTCCTCGAAGCGGATCTGCCCGGCGCCCGCATACAGGCGCGATGCCAGCGTCTGCGCCAGCGAGTGGGTATGCAACACGGCACCGATGTCGGGGTCGCGCTTGTACAACTTCGTGTGCAGCATCGTTTCCGCTGATGGCCGGCGATCAGTGCCGACGGCATGACCCTCGAAATCGACCACCATGATGTCATCCGCAGTCAGCCGCCCCTTGTCGCGGCCCGACACCGTCACCGCGGCGTGGTGGTCGTCAAGGCGCATCGAGAAATTGCTGCTGGTGGCCGGCGTCCAGCCACGCGCAGCCAGGTCGCGGGTGACGTCGATGATCTCGGCGGCACAGGCAGCGAGGCGGGCGGCATCGTAAGGGGACGAGTTCATGTCGCCAGTTTAGCCAAAGCTTGCCGCCGGTGCGCCTGGCTTGATCGCAGTCAAGTCGCCTTCACTCCGGCGGGACTACACTTGCGTCGTCCAGGAGGACCAAAATGAACGAATCCACCGTTTCCCGTCGCAAGTTCCTGATTGGCGCAGCCATTGCCGCGGTCGCGGCGCCCATGCTGGTGGCGGCGCCCCGCGCCCGCGCTGCCGCACTGCCCCGATTGAAGGCGACCAATCCGCAGGCCAAGGCCCTGGGCTACGTGGCCAACGCGTCGACCACCACCAGCGCCGCGCACAAGGCCGGCAGCATGTGCACCAATTGCCAGTTCTACACCGCCGGCACAGGCGCCTGCGCCTTGTTCGCCGGCTACAGCGTCGAACCCAAGGGCTGGTGCACCGCCTGGGCCAAGAAAGCCGCCTAATCGGCTGCGTCGGACTGCGGATCGGCGCCCAGCGCCAGCACGTCACCCCCGGACGGCTGCAACTCGTCCGGGAGGGCGCGCTTGCCTTTCGCGCCGGCCTCGACAAGGCGCTTTGCCCGCGCCAGCACCGACTGTGGTGAATCAGTCAGCCGGCTGCGTGCCTTGCGATAGGCCGCGTCCGACCGGGTGATGCTGGTGCCGATGTCATCGAACTCTTCCAGCAGCGCGCCGATGCTGTCGATCAGCTTGCCGGCTTCGGCGCCGATGACGCTGAGCTGCTTCTGCAACTTGTCGCGCGTCCACAGGCGGCTGACCACCTGCAGCATGGCCATCAGCGTGTTCGGGCTGGCAAACACCACGCGGTTTGCGAACGCCTCTACCTGCAACTCGCTGTTGTGCGCCAGCGCCGCCGACAACGCACCCTCGATCGGCACGAACATCACGGTGATTTCGAGCGCATGCGGGCCCAGCGTCTTGGGGTAATTCTTGTCGGCCAGGTCGCGCATGTGCATGCGCATCGCGGCCGCGTGCCGGGTCATGGCCTCCTGGTGCGCCTCGGGTGTGTCCGCGTCGTTGGCATTGGCCCAGTCGACCAGATTGACCTTGGAGTCGATCACTACCGCCCGCCCATCTGGCAGATTCACCACCACGTCGGCGAAGCGGCGCTGGCCGGTCTCGTCGTCGTGGGTCTTTTTCTGCGTGGTGAAATTGATGTCCTCGACCAGGCCCGACGCCTTGAGCACCGTTTCAAGAATCATTTCGCCCCACTGGCCGCGGACCTTGGCGCCACCCTTCAATGCGCGACTCAGCGACGACGTCGCGTCGGCCATGTCCTGGTTGAGGGTCTTGAGTTCGGCGATGGTGCCGACCAGCTTGGCCCGTTCCTGATTGTCGGATGCGGCCAGGATCTCGATCCGCGCCTGCAGCGTCTCGACGCGATCCGCGAATGGCTTGAGCGTTTCCTGGAGCCGGCCCGTGGCCTCGACACCGGACGCCTTGATCTGGTCATTGAGCACCCGCGCCTTGCCGTCGAACACCTCGCTGGCGGCAGCGGTGAAGGCGACCCGCAACTGCGCCTGCGCCTCGGCCAGGAAGGCGCGCGCCTCGATGCTTGCTGCCTGCGCGGCATCGCGCTGCGCCGTGGCCGTGGCCAATTCGGCGCCCATGGCCTGCAGTCGTGCCTGTGCTCCGGTCAACTCGCCCCGCAGCGTCTGCGCGTCGGTATCGGTGCGCGTGGCAGCGTGGTGCAGAGTTGCCACGGTTGCCCCCAGGCCCGCCTCCCGCGTCAGCGCCGCCTGCAACTCCGAGCCCGATCCGGCCAGCATTGATTCGGCGCGCTGGGCGCGTTCGATGGCGTCCGGCAGCCGCGCGGCATCAGCCGACAGGCTGTCGGCACGTCGCCGCTCGGCCTCCACCTCGGCAGCAGCAGCGTCCCGCGCACCTCGGCTCGCCTTGCGCCCCAGCAGCCAGCCGAAGGCGACCAACGCCAATGCAGCGATGATCACGATCCAATTGCTGAGCAGGGCGGCTACGGTCATGTGGAATCCGTTGGGCACCTGAAGCAGGTGCGCTCGCGGCATCTTAGCAACCGCTCCGTCTCAGGACATTGGACGGTGGGTCCCCGGTTTGTCCTGGCGAAAAAAAACGGCGCGGAGATCCGCGCCGTTTTTTCATTGTCTGTATCGCGGTGCCAGGCGGCGTTGGCGATCCGGCAACCCGGTCAGGTCCGATCGGCCGCGTCTTCCTTGAATTCGGGCATTTCCGGGCCGCCGAGGGCCGGGAGGCCCTTGTTCAGCCGCGAGTTGTGCATGCCGTAAACGAAGTACAACGCGATTGCACCCAGCGCATACCAGGCGAAGAAGATCAGCACCCGCGTTTCCACCGTGAAGATCAGCGCGAAGCAGGACACGATGCCCAGGGCCGGCAGCACCGGGTACAGCGGCACCCTGAAGCCACGCGGGATCTCCGGGTGGGTGCGGCGCAGCCAGATGACGGCCAGGCACACGATGCCGAATGCCGCCAGCGTGCCGACCGAGGTCATGTCGCCCAGGGTGTTGATGTCGAAGAACGCAGCGGCCGACGCGGTCAGCAGGCCGACCAGGATCGTGTTGATCCACGGCGTGCGGAAGCGCGGATGCACGCTGGCGAACACCTTCGGCAACAGGCCGTCGCGGGCCATGGTGTAGAAGATGCGGGTCTGGCCGTACATCAGCACCAGCACCACCGAGGTCAGGCCGATGATCGCACCGGCCTTGATGGTCTTGGCGAACCAGCCCCAGGTCGGGCCCAGTGCGTCGACGGCCACGGCAACCGGATCGGGAACGTTCAACATCTTGTAGTTGACCACCAGGGTCATCACGATCGACACCAGGATGTACAGGATGGTGCAAACCAGCAGCGAGCCGATGATGCCGAACGGCATGTCCTTCTTCGGGTCGCGCGCTTCCTGGCCGGCGGTCGAGACCGCTTCGAAGCCGATGTAGGCGAAGAACACGATCGAGGCCGCGCGCAGGATGCCACTCCAGCCGAACTCGCCCTTTGCGCCGGTGGGCTCGGGGATGAACGGGTCCCAGTTGGACTTGAGGGTGTCGTAATGCTGGATCACGAACCAGCCCACGATCAGGATGAAGGCGATGATCACCGTCAGCTTGATGGCCACGATGACGTTGTTGACCTTGGCACTTTCCGACACGCCGAACACCAGCAAGCCAGACAGCACCACGCAGATCAGGAAGGCGGGCAGATTGAACAACGCGGTCACTACGCTGCCGTCGGCGGCCAGTACAGCGACGCCATCCTTCATGATCGCGTGGCCAGTGGGACCGGTGAGTTCGGCCGGAATGACGATGCCGTAGTCGCCGAGCAGGCTGACCACGTATCCGGACCAGCCGACCGCGACCACCGAAGCGGCCAGGCCGTATTCGAGCAGCAGCAGCGCACCCATGATCCACGCGGCAAACTCACCGATGGTGGCGTAGCTGTAGGTGTAAGCGGAGCCGGAGACCGGCAGCGTGGATGACAACTCGGCGTAGCACAGGCCGGCCAGGGCGCAGACGATGCCGGCGACCAGGAAGCTCAACAACACGGCCGGACCGGCATGCAGCGCCGCGGCATTGCCGGTGCGCACGAAAATGCCGGCACCGATGATGCAACCGATGCCAAGCAAGACCAGGTTCCAGGGCCCCAGGGTTCGCTTCAGCTGGCTGGTTTCTGTTTCATGCTGGATCTGCTCGACGCTCTTTCGTAGCAGGAGTCGATGCATGAAGCCTCGGTTGGCATTGCTGGCCATCAATCTGTCCCCTCGGTGGTCGTTCGGCGGTTCAATTGGTTCAATCGGTTCAATCGCTCCGGCACCGGGTTTTCCATGCGCGAGCATGGCCCCTCCCAGGCGGGAATCCGGGCAACCATAACCCGCGTGCCCCGGGCTGTACAAGCGTCGGTCCGCTCGGGCGACAATGCCCGAAAGGATCACTCGGGAAGGGCATGGACCAGCAACGCAACGACATCGACGCACTTCAGGCTGGCCTGCTTGCCTACGGCAATCAATGGCCTGCGGAGTCGCAAACCGTGAACCAGTTCCGCCAGTTGCTGCAGTCTGAAGGCGGCGCCGACCCATTCAGGCGCGAGCGCCTCGAGGGACATTTCACCGGGTCGGCGTGGCTGGTATCGGCCGACCGCGCGCGCGCGGCGCTGCTGCACCACCGCAAGCTCGACCGCTGGCTGCAGCCGGGCGGACACGCGGACGGGGAGAGTGATTTGGCTGCAGTGGCTTTGCGCGAAGCCGAAGAGGAAACCGGCCTGCGAGGACTGCGGGTCGAGCCGGATGTGTTCGACCTGGATCGCCACCGTATCCCCGCGCGCGGCGCCGAGCCGGAACATTGGCACTACGACATGCGCTTCGTGGTGCATGCATCCGGGGACGAGACGTTCGTGGTAAACGAAGAATCAAACGCGCTGGCATGGCGACCGATCGCGGAGATCGCGCAGGACCCGGGGATCGATGATTCGGTGCGGCGGCTTGCGAGGAAATTCCTGAACGCGGCCGGGCCCCTTTGACGGGGCGTGGCGTCAGGCCCTGCCGCCAAATTCCCCGGTCGTCGTACTGACCCAGATCTTCTCGCCGTTGCTGATGTACTCCGGCACCTGGATCTCGATGCCGGTGCTCAGTCGCGCCGGCTTCGGGCGTTTGGTGGCCGTGCCGCCCTTCAGCTCTGGCGGCGTTTCGATCACTGCCAGCACCACGCTTGGCGGAAGCTGCACGGCCACCGGCAGGTCGTCGATGATCTGGATGTAGCAGCCTTCCAGCCCCTCGGTGATGTAGCCGGCGTTGTCGCCGATCACCTCGGCATCGAGCTGATAGGGCGTGTAGTCCTCGGCATCAAGGAACACATAAGCGTCGCCGTCGCGGTAGGAGTAGCTGGCCGCGCGACGAACCAGCTCCACTTCCTTCAACTCGTCTTCCGAGCGCAGGCTCAGGTCGAACTTGTTGCCGCCGGGCACGCTATACATGATGAAGCGGAAGGTGACGTTGCCGCTGCGCCCCTGCGCCGAGCTGCGCTCGATGTCGCGCACCTGGTACACCGCGCCGTTGTGCTCGACCACGTTGCCTTTCTTGACTTCGGACGCCTTCATGTCATCTCCACTGTGGGAGCGGCTGGCCAGACATTCGTCTGTTGACGGCCAGCCGCGATCGAGTTCGGCAGTCGCGGCCAAAGCCGCTCCCACATTATTTCGGGGCGAGGCGCGTCGCGCCGTCAAGGCGGATGGTCTCGCCATTCAAATAGCGGGTACGCAGGATGAAGGCGACGGTTTCGGCGAATTCGTGCGGCTGGCCCAGGCGCGATGGAAACGGGATCGAGGCGGCCAGCGAATCCTGCACCTGTGGCGGCATCGTGTCGACCATCGGCGTCCAGAACACACCCGGGGCGATGGTCATCACGCGCACACCGATGCGCGCGAACTCGCGCGCCATCGGCAAGGTCATGCCTATCACCCCACCCTTCGATGCGGCGTAGGCCGCCTGGCCGATCTGCCCTTCGTAGGCGGCAACCGACGCGGTGTTGATGATCACGCCACGCTCGCCATCTTCGCCGGGCGTGTTGTGCTGCATCAGTTCCGCAGCCGCCTTGGCCACGTTGAAGCTGCCGACCAGGTTGACCATGATGGTGCCGGTGAACTGCTTGAGTGGCATCGCCCCGTCGCGGCCAACGACCCGGCCAGAACCGAGGATTCCGGCGCAATTGATCGCTGCGTTCAGCCCGCCGAGGAAGTCGCGCGCCGCCGCCACGTTGGCCTGCACCTGCGCCTCGTCGCTGACGTCGGTGCGGTAGAAGTTCGCCTTGTCGGCGCCGAGGGCCGCGACCGTCGCTGCGCCCTTGTCCTGGTTGATGTCGAACAGCGCAACGCGCGCGCCATGGGCAACCAGGTGTTCGGCGACGGCCAGGCCGAGGCCGGAAACTCCGCCGGTGATGACGGCGCGGACAGAGGCAAGTTCCATGGGAGGGTTCCTGGAGACGGGAAAACCGCGATTTTACCGGATCGGGCGCGCCGGGTCGCGCAGGCAGGATGCCGGGGAATGATTCGCCGTGTGATTCAGAACCGGAGCAGGTAGAAGGTGTCGCAGCCGCCGTGTCCGGTGTCGCCGAGCGAACCGGGCAGTCGCGCGAAGCCGGTCTTCTCGTACAGGCGCATCGCCGAATCCATGCCGAACAATGTTTCCAGGTAGCACTGGTGGAAGCCGAATCCGCGGGCGGTCTCCAGGCATCGGGTCATCACTGCCGCACCGGCGCCGAGTCTGCGCAGGGACGGCAGGAAATACATCTTGCGCAGTTCGCAGGTGCCCGCATCGCCGCCCGACAGGGGCGCCACGCCGCCACCGCCCTCGACCTGGCCATCGCGTTCGACCACGAAGTAGGCACTGCGCGGCTCGGAATAGGCACGGCTCATCCAGTCCACTTCCGGATCCTTGATCGCAAAGCCGTCTCCACCGGCGCCGAACTCCGGCATCACGGTACGGATGATCGTGGCCATCGCGATGTCGTCGTCGGGGCGAATTTGGCGAATCGAGATCAAGTTCATGCGCCGGCGCTCGTTGTTGTTGCCAGGCCGGCGAGGCCTACCTTGCTGCCGTTCGCGCGTCCGAGCAGGGTCGCCAACCAGCGCCCTGTTTCCAACAGTGCGGCCAAGTCGATGCCGGTGTGCATGCCCATGCCTTCGAGCATGTACACGACATCCTCGCTGGCCACATTGCCACTTGCGCCGTGCGCGTACGGGCAGCCGCCGGTGCCGCCAACGGCCGAATCCACCACGCGGACACCTTCTTCCAGGCACGCCAGGATGTTGGCGAGTGCCTGGCCGCGGGTATCGTGGAAATGCACGGCCAGCGCCTGCATCGGAACTTCCGCGGCAACGGCGCGCAGCATCGCGCGTGCCTTTGCCGGCGTACCGACGCCGATGGTGTCTCCCAGCGAAATCTCCGCACAGCCCATGGCATGCAGGCGCGCGGCGACGCGAACGACATCAGCCACCGGCACCTCGCCCTGGTAGGGACAGCCCAGTACGGTGGACACGTAGCCGCGCACTGCCACGCCGTCGGCCTTTGCCCGCGCTATCACCGGCGCGAATCGCGCCAGGCTCTCGTCGATGGAGGCATTGATGTTCTTGCGATTGAACGCTTCCGACGCGGCGCTGAACACACTGATATCCAGCGCACCTGCGGCATGGGCGCGTGCATAGCCCTGCTCGTTCGGCACCAGGACTGGATAGCGCACGCCGGGGCGGCGATGGATGCCGGCAAAGACTTCCGCTGCGTCGGCCAGTTGCGGGATCCATGTCGGGCTGACGAAGCTGGTGGCCTCGATGCAGCCTAGGCCAGTCGCCGACAGGCGATCGATCAAGGCGATCTTGTCGGCGGCCGCGATGATCGCCTTTTCATTTTGCAGGCCATCGCGCGGGCCGACTTCGACGATGCTGACGAAATCGCTCATTCCAGCCGTACCAGCAGGGCGTCGGCCTCGACGAAGTCGCCGGCACCGGCGAGCACCTCGGCGATCGTCCCGGCGCGTGGTGACTTCAGGCTCAATTCCATCTTCATCGCTTCCATCACGCCCAACTCCTGGCCTTCATCGACGGCGTCACCAACCGCGACGCGCAACAGCACGACGCGACCTGGCATTGGCGCCAACAGGCGATCGCCACGGCCAGCTGCTGCCGTATTCCCGACATCGAAGGCGGGCAGTCGGGACAGCACCAGGCGACGTTCGCCATCATGGAGCAGGATGCGTCCGGTATCCACGTGGCAGCGGTAGCGCACGGCTTCGCCGTCGATCTTTGCGGTCAGCCAGCGCCTGTCGCCAGCATCGCCCCCGCCATCTCGCGAAATGGCCGCGTCGACAACCACAATGTCCGCCGTGCCTGCCACGGCAATGCGATAGCTCCCCGCGGTACCGTGCGCGCGCACAGCGAACTGCTGGTCTTGCCAGCCCAGGCGCAGCAGGCGCAGCCCGGCATGGCCGAGCCGCCAACCATCGGCAAACGCCCACGGCGAGTGCGGGTCCGACGAGGCGCGCGCCTTGGCGCGGGTCTGCGTTTCCTCTGCCAGCAGGCAGGCCGTGGCGGCGGCAGCCAGCCGCTGTGCCGAGGGCGGCTGTGCAACGGGCAGGACGTCGTCCAGGTGGCGATCCAGGAAGCCGGTGTCGATGCTGCCGTCAACCACGCGCGGGTGCCGAACCAGGCGCTCGAGGAAGTTGACGTTCGATTTTGGTCCGACCACATCACAGTCGGCCAGGGCCTCGCGCAGGCGGGCCAGGGCCGTGCTGCGGTCGTGGTCCCAGACGATGAGCTTGGCGATCATCGGATCGTAGAAGATCGTCACCACATCGCCTTCGACCACGCCTGCATCGAGGCGGACATTTGCCGATGGCGTGGGCAGGGCCAGTCGCTCCAGCCGCCCCGAGCCCGGCAGGAAGCCGCGCTCGGGATCTTCGGCGTACAGGCGCACCTCGATCGCATGGCCGCGCGATGTCACCTGGTCCTGGCCCAGCGGCAGGGGCTCGCCGGCGGCGACGCGCAGTTGCCATTCCACCAGGTCCAGCCCGGTCACCATTTCCGTGACGGGATGTTCCACCTGCAGCCGGGTATTGATCTCCATGAAATAGAAATCGCCTGCCGGCCCGACGATGAACTCGACCGTGCCCGCATTCCGGTAGCCGATCGCCTGCGCCGCTGCGATTGCCGCCGCGCCCATGGCGGCACGTCGCGTTGCGTTGCGTCCGGTGGCATCGCATTCGGTGGCGTCAGGTCCGGTGGCGTCGGGTCTGGTGGCGTCGCGTTCGGTTGAATCGAGGAAGGGCGAGGGCGATTCTTCGATCACCTTCTGGTAGCGACGCTGCGCCGAACATTCGCGCTCGCCGAGGTGGATCGTCTGTCCCGCCGCATCGGCAAACACCTGGAACTCGATATGCCGCGGCGTCGCGACGTAGCGCTCGAGAAGTACGCGATCCTTGCCAAAGGCATTGCGCGCCTCGCGCTGGCAGCTTTCCAGCGCCGCTGCGAATTCATCGGCCGCGTTGACGATGCGCATGCCCTTGCCACCGCCGCCATGCGCGGCCTTGATCATCAGCGGATAGCCGATCCGGTCGGCTTCGCGCTGCA
>JBKJMY010000271.1:0-9788 GCA_046596115.1 Arenimonas sp. | reverse complement strand
CCGCCACCAGGCAAGCTAACAATTTTGTTCTTGGCACACAACGAATCAGTGCGATTTGCACACGCACCGATAGACAAGTTCACCGCTTGCGGGGGCACACTTGAAGGCCCGTTCCGTTGGCAAGTTGTGAGCTTTCGTGTTGTAGTCGAGAGGAGTGTCAACTTAGCAAAACCAAACACATTTTCGATCTTGAGTGAATCAAATACCGTTGAAGCTAGCTCGGAAGTCGGAATTCCGAAAACCAAGTCATAAGTCGTAAAACGAGATCCGTTTATCGAAAACGTTTGTCAACATGCAGCAGCGCTATTACGATCCGCAGTCGGGAAGGTTCCTGAGTCGAGATCCGATAGCCTTGGATATGAACACTGCTTGGAACTTCAATCGCTATAACTACGCCGCGAACGATCCCTACAGGTTCACCGATCCGGACGGCCGTCGGATCAAGTATGGTTGCTCGAATGCCGAGCAGGTTACGACCGACGAAGGAGCCCGGAGCGAAATTGCTGCGGAGCTGATCACGAAGCTAGACGATTCGCCTCACCTTTGGACGATCAGACTCGAGAATGCTCGTGAGCAGAGGGACCCGAACAATCAGTCAGGCGCGAACCCGAACAATGTTGGCATCGAGGACGCGAGCCCGCGGGCTGACGGAAGTCCAGGTTCCGGTCAAGCCGGCGAAATCATCCTCTCTAGATCAGTGGAGGCGGTCATGATCTTGATGCCCAGTCCCTCGGCGCCAACGGCACAGAACATCACTACAGGCGAGACGCTTGTTCACGAGCTAGATCACGCAGTCCAAGCTGCCACTGGAACCCTCTCTACGGATCGAGCCACGTTCGAGAATCATGCTAGGGATACGGAGAACAGCTATCGCGTCGAACAGGGGATTCCAGGGCTTCGTCCAACTTGGGAGTCAGAGCATGGCCAATAGCGTGCTTGTCTGCACTACGCTGTTCGCGCTCTTAATCGCAAGTTGCGCAACGACCAACGCGCGATCGCCCGGAGATTTGGCGGGCGAGCTGCAGCGGGAGGGGCGCCTGATGGGTCTCCAGGAATGCGAGGGCTCCTTAAATGCGTTCGGTGCGGCTCGACTCGAGAGCCTCGCCGAGCAAAGTCGCCATTCAGGAACGGGTGTTGCGGTGCTATATGCGAGATCGAACAGCGTTTTGTTGCAGTTGGATTTCGCTGCAATGGTCGATGGCAAGCCAATGTATTTGGGCGTGGATCGAGGTACCTCAAATCCAATCTCGGAATCGCAGCTGGAACGAGTGCTAGAGGTTGCAAGGACGGTGCAGTCCTCCAGCCAGGATTCGATGAGCCCGCTTCACCCTGTCTGCGACTACGTGTTGGTTTTTGACCATGGAAGGGTGAAGGTCGCCGCTGGTAGGTTCCAAAGCTCGCGCGATGAAGGTGCAAACAACGCCAGCCCGCTCGTCGTCCTGAGCAGATTGATGGTGGAACTCTATCCTCCTGAGTAGCTCGGCCCACGAGTCTTTGCCACGACGGGCGAACAATCAGGAGCAAAGACCCGCATTCTCGGACCTTGTCGCGCCCTTTATGGGAGAGGTCTGTCCTAACACTTATGCAGCAGCGCTATTATGAGCCGCAGATCGGGAGGTTCCTCAGCGTTGATCCTGTAGCGGCTCGCGAGGGTGGCGACAACTTCAATCGCTACGCCTACGCCTTCAACAACCCGTACAAGTTCACCGATCCAGATGGGCGAGACGGAGCGTGCGCCAACTCGCCAGGTGCGTGCGGAATGAGGCCACTAACCAGAGCTGAGTCTCAGCGTCGCGACGAGGCATACGCAGAGGCCGGAACAGCAGCCGTTGCCATAGCTTCAGTCCTTCCGGCTACGAGGGGCGCAGTCGCACTGGTCAAGGTACTCTCGTCGAACAAGTCTGACGGACGGCCGAACGGTGTTCCCAAGGATTGGGTCGCAGAAAAGCCAGCCAAAGGTCCGGGGACCATTTATGGGAATCCAGAGAATCCGAAGCACGACACGGTCCGCGCCGTGCCGGGTTGCCCTGAAAGCTCGCAGCCAGGCCAGCAAACAGACCACGTTGTTAGGACTGCTAACGGTGCCAGATACGGCGAAGCCAACACGCCTGTGCCTACAAAATCAACGGAGAGCCACGTGTCGCCCGAGAAGTTCAAGTTCGTTCCTGCCGATAAGTTGCCTAAGCCATGAGCGCTATGGATTTCTATCGCTGGAGGGACAATGTCGTCAGCAGTCTTCTCGGGTTGTCCGACACACGTTATCAGCGGCTTGCCTGGACAGGCGTCATCGCCTCTTCCCAAAATACGCCTGACGAGATGCTTTGCACGCTGGTTGACGACTGGGCTTTCTTCAGCTTTGCCACGGACAATCGTGATTGTCTTAATACCGAGCAAGTCAATAGCTCTAATGCTCTCGTGCGGGCCATACGTGCTTACCAAGATTCGGAGCCCGACTTTGACGGCAATGTAGATCGCACTCTCGAGAATGACGCATGGCTGCGCATCGTAGACGCGGCGAGAACGTTGTATGTCGCCCTTTGCCCGAGCAGGTGATTGACAGGAAAGCTCTTCGGGCTGTCTGAAGCGCTAGGCACCAACGAAGCAAAGGTTCCGCATTTGCGGGACTTGTCGTTTTCGTGCCGGCACAACTTGCCATCGCTGAGCCGCGCCGCATCAAGGCCACGCACCGTCGACGCTCGAAAGCCGCAGCGGGTCAGAGTGTTCAGCGCTATTATGATGTGATTGCCCGGACCTTCACGGCTCCCTTGATTCCGCAAAGCACTTACCGGCCCTGCAGCTGACCTGACGGCGAGGCGTCGCCTACGCGTGATGCCGCGGTCCAAGCCGCGCCTTTTGCCTTCGACTTCGCGACCGTGTCCACGCCGAACAACACCTCGTGCGCGCTCCAGCAATCGACATCGCCGACATCGCGCCAATTCGACGCAAGGATGCCCAGCGATGCGGCGCCGGTGAGCGAGCCGTGGGTGCCGCCGCGGCCACGCATCCAGGCCAGGCTGCGGACAGTGCGGTAGCCGGCTTCGCGGCCGTCGGCCAATGACAGCAGGATCGGGCTGGGGTCTTTCACGCTGCCGTGGAAGGCGCGCCAGAGGCGGCGCAGGGGATCGGGAAAATGCGCGTCGCGGGTGGCGCGGAACTGCGCTTCGCCGGTAAATTCGCGCTGCGTACCGGCTTGTGCCGCAGCGCCGTCGAGCAGGCCCAGGGGATCGCCCTTCACGCGGCGATAGACATAGCTCTCGCCTTCGCCATCACGCAGCCACAGTTCGGCCTCGCTGCCATCGCTGCCGAGCACGCCCACGCGCCCGTGACGATCAACCGCCACCAGCTCGACGCCGTCGGCACCGGCAAGGCAACGCGCGACGGGCTCGACCTGCGCGGGCCGCGTATCAACGGCGACAGAACCAATAATCCCGGCGAGCGAGTAGGCGACATCGCGCGGACCGGACAGCGTGTCATTGCGGCGGAATCCACATTCGCGCAGGCGCGCCGGCAAGGCCACCTCGCGGCCCTTTACCAGGGTCGAGCCGTGGTCGGACACCAGGTCCACCATCAGCCCACGCCCGGTGCGCGCGCGCACTTCAGCTTGCAGGTCGGCAAGCCATTGCGCGAGGACAAGCAGAAATTGCTCGCCGGTTTCCTCGCCGTCCACATGCAGGATCACATCGGTCTGCGCCAAGTAGGCAACGTAGCCAAACTTGTGGCTGGCCAGCAGCTCTTCGCGGATCCGCGCGAGGTCGCGCTGCGCCATCGCGTACGGCGCCATGTAGCCGACCAGGCGATGCGTGAGCGTGTGCGGCGCGTTGTCGGCGGGCAAGTTCTGGTGCGCGCGGCCGGACAGGGTGTACAGGGTGTTGCCGACCACCTGGTTGGACTCCGAGTCGTAGCGCATCTCCTGGTAGCCGTCGGGGATCTCGCCGCCGCCGATCGCGCCAAAGCTCACGCCCGACAGCGAGGGGAATGACGACACCATGCGCGCCACCGGCCGAAACTGGGCGAAGCGGCCCTGCGCTTGCAGCTTCACGAACATGCGATACGGCACGCCATCAAGCGCAAGCACCAGACGCTGCGGCAAGCCGTCGGGCGACGGATCGTCGGGCAGTGGTGTGTATGGCGGCGGCGCATTGGCGACCGGCGTATCCGCCGGGGCGCGGTGGCCGGTGCTCGCGCAGGCTGCGAGGACACCAAGGAGCACCGCCCAAGCTAGCGCGCGCGGGATTCGGGAAAGCCTGAATGGCATTGCGGTGGGTGTTCCGGGAGGCAGCAGGGGCGCAGCTTCGCCGGTCCGGACGGGCCGCGCAATCCAGCGCGCATCGGTTGTCAGCCGGCGGTCAGCCGGCGGTCAGGCAAACACGCCTTCGAGCTCGACCGCCAGTTCGCGGCGGCAGATGTCGCCGGCCAGGAAGGCGACGCGGTCGATGGGCAGGCCGGCGGCGCGAATTTCCGCCTGCGCCGATGCGAGGTCGGCCGGATCGCGCAAATACACGCGCAGTGCTTCGCAACCGGCGATGCCGAACTCGCGCCCGGCGCGGGCGCTGCCTTCGGCGAGCAGGGCTTGCAGGTTGGCCAGGCTCTCGCGCAGCTGCGCCGCTGCGTCGCCGACGTGTTGCGAAACGTGCCCGACGATACTTGCGGTGCCCGAGGCAAGCAGGCGCGGCGAATCGCTGTCCGCATCGAGCAGGGCGCCGCGCGAGAAGCCCGGCGACACCGGGCCAAATTCGCGCGGGTAGCGCCAGGCTGGCGTCTGCCGCGGGTTTTCCAGGGCGATCGCCGGCTCGCGTGCACACAGGGCCACCACTTGCAGGCGGCCGGTGGCCTCGCTGGCACCAATCGCGGTCGCTGCCGGCGGCGGGTCGTTGAACCGACCGTCGACGCCACGCGCGCGGCCGACGCAGAAGCGACGGTACAGCTCGCCGTCGCCGTCGCCGGTGTTGATCGCCGGGAAGTAGTTCCAGATCCGCAGCAGGTGCGGATGCGCCGAGGGCCGCACGCAGGTGAGCAAGCGCGCGTAGGCGCGCTCGGCGACGGCCTCCATGTCCTCGTCGCCGGCTTCCAGGCTGAGCGCTGCCATTGCATAGCGCTCGCCGTGTGCCCACGCGGCCCCGCAGGTATCGGCCGATTCGCCAATCGCGCCGGCCCACCAGCATTCGTTGTCCGGCCCGGCGAGCAGGCGGCAGGGCACGCTGAGCGGATCGCCCGGGTGACCGGGATCGCCGCCGAAGCGGAAGCGGATCAGGGCGTCCTCGCACACGCCGTGGGAAATGCGCAGGCGGGCGGGGGCGGGGGTGGCGGTGTTCATCGCGTGCCGAAAGTATAACGGGCGGCAGCGGCTATCATCTGCGGCGCTGGCCCTGTGTCTCGTCGCCCCGCTTGATCGTTGCCCTTCACCATCCTCAGCCCGCTGCCTGCAAGGACCCCGAGCGCATGCCCCAACTCGCTGCCGTCGAAGCCTACCTGCACCGATTGCAGGACCGCATCTGCGCCGCTCTTGAGGCAGCCGATGGTGGCGCGCGCTTCGCCCAGGACAACTGGGTCCGGCCCGAAGGCGGCGGCGGCCGCTCGCGGCTGCTCAAGGACGGCGCGCTGTTCGAACAGGCCGGCGTCGGCTTTTCCGATGTCAGCGGCGCCACTCTCCCAGCCAGTGCAACCGCGCACCGCCCGGAACTGGCCGGCGTGCCATGGCGTGCGATCGGCGTGTCCCTGGTGCTGCATCCGCGCAATCCGCACGTACCGACCAGCCACGCCAATGTCCGCTACTTCCAGGCCCAGCCCGCGGATGCCGCGCCGATCTGGTGGTTTGGCGGCGGCTTCGACCTGACGCCCTTTTACCCGGTGCTCGATGACGTCCGGCATTGGCATCAAACGGCCCAGGACTTGTGCGCGCCGTTTGGGCCGACCCGCTATGCCGAGCACAAGGCCTGGTGTGACCGCTATTTCTTCCTCAGGCACCGCAACGAGACGCGCGGCGTCGGCGGGCTGTTCTTCGACGACCTGAACGCCGATGGCTTCGAGCGCAGCTTTGCCTATCAGCGCGCCGTGGGCGACGGCTTTCTTGACGCCTACCTGCCGATCGTGGCGGCGCGTCGCGACATGGCCTGGGGCGAGCGGGAGCGCGAGTTCCAACTCTATCGCCGCGGCCGCTATGTTGAGTTCAACTTGGTCTGGGACCGGGGCACGCTGTTTGGCCTGCAGTCCGGGGGCCGGACCGAGAGCATCCTAATGAGCCTGCCGCCGAGGGTGCGCTGGGAGGTTGGGTACCAGCCGGTGTCAGGGAGCCCTGAAGCGGCGCTTGATGCCTATCTGGTGCCTCGGGATTGGCTGGGCGAGGGCGATCGCGGCTGAAGCCGCTCCCACTATTGCGGCTGAAGCCTCTCCCACTATTGCGGCTGAACCCGCTCCCACTATCGCGGCTGAAGCCGCTCCCACTGGTTGGGGGGCGGCTTATAAAAAAGCCCCGCAAGCCAGGGGAAGCTTGCGGGGCCGGGGTTGGAACCGGGAGTGGGGAGACTCCGTGGTTCCGGTCGGATCACTCAGGGGAGGGAGTGTATCCAGCGACGGACGTTGCATCCGTCACAGCTAGTTGACCACTACCCGCATTATAAGTTCGTGAACGTTTGGAGACCGGACAAGTACAATTCAGCCGGCGTTTATCTAGGCCTGGAGGCACCCGAACGCGCCGGAAAACCGTGATCCATGCCACGGGCTCAGTGGGCTTCATCCCAGTTCTTGCCCACCCCGGTATCGACCACGAGGGGGACCCGGAGTTCCGCCGCAGCTTCCATCAGCCCGCGGACCGTCGGCACCAGGGTGTCGACCAGGTCGGCGTCCACTTCGAACACCAGTTCGTCGTGCACCTGCATCAGCATCAACGCCCGGCCGTTGGCCTCGCGCTGCAGCCAGTTATCCACGCTGACCATTGCGCGCTTGATGATGTCGGCGGCGGTGCCTTGCATCGGCGCGTTGATTGCCGCGCGCTCGGCGCCGGCGCGTTGCGCCTGGTTGCGCGAACGGATTTCCGGCAGCGCCAGTCGCCGCCCGAACACGGTTTCGACGAAGCCGTCTTCGCGTGCCTGGGCGCGGATGCGCTCCATGAAATCGCGCACGCCGGCAAAACGCGAGAAATACAGCGCGATGTAGTCCTGTGCTTCACCGCGACCGATACCAAGCTGGCGCGCCAGGCCGAACGCGCTCATGCCGTACATCAGGCCGAAGTTGATCGCCTTGGCTGCGCTGCGCTGTTCGCGCGTCACGGTGGTTGGTGTCGCGCCGAAGACTTCCGCCGCCGTTGCGGCATGCACGTCCACGCCGCTTGCAAACGCAGCCACCAGCCCAGGATCTTCCGAGAGGTGCGCCATGATCCGCAGCTCGATCTGCGAGTAATCGCAGGCCACGATCTTGCGCCCGGGTGGCGCGACGAACGCATGGCGGATGCGCCGGCCGTCTTCGCTGCGGATCGGGATATTCTGCAGGTTCGGATCGCTCGAACTCAGGCGGCCGGTCGCGGCGCCGGCCTGGTGGTAGCTGGTGTGCACGCGCCCGGTCACCGGGTTGCGCATCAGCGGCAGCTTGTCGGTGTAGGTGCTGCGCAACTTGGCCATGCCGCGGTAGTCGAGAATCAGGCGCGGCAATTCATGCTGGTCGGCGATCGCTTCCAGTGCTTCCTCGTTGGTGGAGGGCGCGCCGCCCGGCGTCTTCACCAGCGCCGGCAGCTTCAGCTCCTCGAACAGCAGCTGGCCCAGTTGCTTGGGCGAGTCGAGGTTGAAGACGCGCCCGGCGATTTCGTGCGCGCGGTGCTGCGCCTTCATCATCCGCTGCGACAGGTCGGCGCTTTGTCGGCGCAGTTCGTCCATGTCGATGGAAACGCCGTTCGCTTCCATGCGTTCGAGCACCGGCACCAGCGGCATCTCGATCTCGCGATAGACGCGCAGCAAGAAAGGCTCCAGCGCCAGTCGCGCCGACAGCACCCAGTGCAGACGCAGGGTGATGTCGGCATCTTCGGCCGCGTACTCGGTGGCTTGTTCCAGCGCGACATCGGCAAACGAAATCTGTTTCGCGCCCTTGCCGGCAACGTCTTCGTAGCGGATTGTCTGGTAGCCCAGGTGGCGCGCCGCCAACGAATCCATGTCGTGGCGCTGGCCGCCGGCATTCAACACGAAACTCTCCAGCATGGTGTCGTCATGCAGGCCCTGCACGTCGATGCCATGCCGGCGCAAAATATGCAGATCGTACTTGCCGTGCTGCGCGACCTTGGGCAAGAGGGGGTTCGACAGGATCGGCCGCAGCGCGTCGAGCGCATCGCGCATGGGCAACTGCGCGGGCACGCCCGGGTAGTTATGCGCCAGCGGGACATACGCGGCGTGTCCAGTTTCCACGCACAGGCTCAGGCCGACCAGTCGCGCCTGCATCGGGTCGAGCGAGTCGGTTTCAGTGTCGAAGCAAAGCAAAGGCGCGTTGCCGGCTCTATCGAGCCAGCCGTCGAGCTGCGCGCGGGTTAGAACAGTCTCGTACTGTCCCTTCACCGCCAGCGATGGATCGGGAGCGTCCACCGGTGTGGGCGATGCCGCATGCAGGTTGATATTGGGCTTGCCCGATTCAAGCGCGCGGGGCAGGCCCGGTACACCATTGCCGCCCTGGATTTCGCGCAGCGCCGCGTGGAATCCGTAGCGCGCGTAAAGGTCGGCCAACGTGGCGACGTCGCGCCCGCGCAACTTCAGTTGCTGCGGCGCCAAGTCCAGCGGCACGTCCAGTTTGATGGTGATCAGGCGCCGGTTAAGCGGCAGGCGATCGAGCGCCGCGCGCAGGTTTTCACCGATCTTGCCAGTGATCTTGCCGGCATTGACCATAACCGCGTCGAGCGTTCCATATTCGGCCAGCCATTTCGCCGCTGTCTTGGGACCGCATTTGTCTACACCCGGCACGTTGTCCACCGTATCGCCCATCAAAGCCAGGAAATCGATGATCTGGTCGGGGCGCACGCCAAACTTCTCAACTACGCCGGCGCTGTCGAGCACGCTGCCGGTCATGGTGTTGGTCAGAGTGATGCCTGGCCGCACCAGCTGCGCGAAATCCTTGTCGCCGGTGGAGATGGTGACCGGGATGCCGAGTGCCGATGCCTGCAGCGCCAAGGTGCCGATGACGTCATCGGCCTCGACGCCGCCGACGCGCAATATCGGGAATCCCAGGGCCTCGACGATCTGCATCATCGGTTCCACCTGGGCACGCAGGTCATCGGGCATCGCCGAGCGCGTCGCCTTGTAAGCTGGGTACATATCGTCGCGGAAGGTCTTGCCGGGCGCATCGACGACAAACGCCGTGTAGTCGGGATTTTCCTTGAGCGTGGCGCGCAACATGTTGACGATGCCGAACAGGGCGCCAGTCGGCGAGCCGTCGGGCGCGGTCAGCGGGGGCAGCGCGTGGAAGGCGCGGTACAGATAGGACGAGCCGTCAATCAGGACGAGTCGGGTCATGGCGGCGCTCAGCAGGACGGCAAGGCAGCCATTGTAAGGAATCCCGCCGGCGCGCTTCATTCAGCGCTGGCTTCACTGCCCGGGCGCAGCCTGTGCTTGAGCCGGCATCGCGGAGTTGCGATGCTGGCGTCACTCGGCGAACCCGCCGAAGGAGAGCGCATGAACCTGTTGCCCGCCACCTTGCTGCTTGCGTTCGCTTCCTCGGCCGCCCTGGCCCAGGCCACGGCTGCCACCCCGGCGCCGCCGACCGCACAGACGTCCGCCGGCGTGCCGATTCCGGAGAAGATCCCGTCGCCCGCCTCCGAC
>JBKJMY010000117.1:0-6926 GCA_046596115.1 Arenimonas sp. | reverse complement strand
TCCTGGCCAGGGCCCGCAACAGGAGAAAACAAGCGCTCCTTGCAGGCGGCTTGGCCGGAAGCAAGCAAGAGGAAAGCCGCGCATAGTGCAGCGCTGAATTGTCGAGACATGTAGCGGACCTCCCCAGGTCGGCAGGAGTCGAGTCTACGCTTGGTAGTCACGATGCATGTGCGAGATGGCGTGATGTATCACCCAGTTTGCCGCTGTTGCAGTAGCAGGAGGGGTGTAAATAATTCACATCTCACGAAGTTCTGCGCACCAGTCGCGTATCGTCGCGCTTCGTGACCCGCGCCGATCCCTGCATCATTTTGGCATCGCAGTCACTTCCAGGCAGAGACAACCAATGGCGTTCTTGATCATCCTAGTAGTAGCTTTCGCGATCGTAGTGCTGGTGCTTCTGAAGGGGCAGAAGGGCGCCGGCCCTTCTGGAGCTATTGGCTTCCCGTACCAACCCGCGGGCTCGCTGTTCTCTCCAGCGGAACGATCATTCCTCGGCGTTCTCGACTCGGTGGTGGGCGCGGAGTATCGGGTCTTCGGCAAAGTGCGCGTGGCCGACGTAGCAACTGTACGGCCGGGCCTGGGCAATTCCACCCGCCAAGCCGCATTGAACCGCATTGCAGCGAAACACTTCGATTTCGTTGTGTGCCGGGCGAGCGACCTCGCTGTGGTCATGGCCGTTGAGCTCAACGACAAGTCGCACGCCAGCCAACGCGCCCAGAAGCGCGACGACCTGCTGGCCAAGGTCTGCCAGACCATCAACTTGCCGCTGCTGGTCATCGCGGCAAAAGTTGCGTACCCGGTGCCGGAGTTGCGCGAGCAGTTCCTGGCAGCGATCGCCAAATGAGCAGGCGCCAGAAATGCGCCTGACGCTCACACTTCTGCTGGCGGCTGTTCTGGTCGCGGCAGTTGGCGTGAAAGCGGTTTTCCGGGCAATACTGAAGCTCGTGTCGCCCGGCAACCAATCGCCATTTCCGCTACATGTGCTTTGGCTGTACAGCCACGCAGACACGCGCCCATCCAAGTGCTAGCGTGCGGCAACCGCAACGGAGCCAGCATATGTCTTCCGCCACCCAGGAACTCGAACACTTCGTCCGCGAATCTCTCGCCAGCGGACAATCGCGCCAGGCAACCGAGCTGGCACTGACCAGCGCCGGCTGGCCGGTCGAACAGATCCGCAGCGCACTCGCCGCCTACGCGGAGGTGGACTTCCCCGTGCCCGTGCCGCGGCCGCGGCCCTACCTGTCGGCGCGCGAGGCTTTCCTCTACCTGGTCCTGTTCACTACCTTGTACGTGGCGGCCTGGCACTTGGGCAGCCTGTTGTTTGACCTGATCAACCGGGCCTTTCCGGACCCGACCGACAACAGCTCCACGCTCGTCCGCGTGCGCGAATCCATCCGCTGGTCCACCGCCTCGATCATCATCGCCTTTCCGGTGTACTTGTATGTCGCGCGCTTCCTGGCCCGGGACCTCGCGCGCAGCCCGATCAAGCGCCTGTCGGCAGTGCGCCGCTGGCTCACCTACCTCACCCTGTTCATCGCGGCGACAGTGCTGATCTGCGACATGATCACGCTGGTATACAACGCGCTCGGCGGTGACTTCACGCTGCGCTTCCTGCTCAAGGTGCTCGTTGCCGCCATCATCTCCGGCACCATCTTCGGCTACTACCTGCGCGACTTGCGCCACGAGGAGCAGGAGTCTTGAACGCGCCCGCGCAATCGCCAACACAGGCGCCGACATCTGCACCGCGACGCGGTTCGGCGCGCTGGCTGGTGATCATTGCGAGCATAGTCATGATTGCCGCCGTGATCGCGGCAATCTTCGCCATGGGGACGCCAGCGCAGCAGCGGCAAGTGCGCCTTGACGACCGGCGCGTGCAGGACCTGATCGACGTAGCTGACGCCGTCCGGGCCGAATTCAAGAGCAAATCCCGCCTGCCGTCCAGCTTGGTGGACCTGGCCGCCAAGCCCGGCGTGCGCCTTGTCATCGCCGATCCCGTCACCGGCAAGCCCTACGAGTACGCATCCGCTGGGCAACACAGCTTTCAACTATGCGCGGACTTCGTCACCGACACGGCCGTGACGCCATCGTTCCGCAACGAGTACGGCAGCGACGCGTGGGACCACAGACGGGGCCGCCAGTGCTTCGAGCGTGAGGCCAAGCAGGAGTAGCTGGTCCGCGGGAGGCGGCGTCGCCGTTCACGCATAAGCTGCCGCACGCCGCCGCAGGCCTTCGATCCCTGACAACAGTCAACGTCTATTTCCGATGTCGCCCTCGCTATGTCCGGCTGAAGCTGAGCCAGGCATTCGTTGACGGGCTGATCGATGTCTCCCATGGTTGACAAATCGGCACGAGTCAAATAGGCTCTCCGTGCAAATTCTTCAAACCGATGCCTTCGCATTGCGTCTGCGGACATTGCGCGACCACCGGGCGCAAGCGCGAATCGCGCGAGCCGTGGAGCGCATGGCTGCCGGCAACCTCGGCGACGTCAAGTCGCTGGGCGATGGCCTGTTCGAGGCTCGTATCCACTACGGGCCGGGGTACCGGCTGTATCTGATGTGGCGTGGATCGGAACTCGTTGTACTCCTGCTCTGCGGCAGCAAGTCCACGCAAGTCCGCGATATCGCGCAGGCCAAGTTGATGGTGCAGACGTTTCCCGGCGGAGCAGAAACATGGCCATCAAACTGACGCCGTTCGACGCGGCCGACTACCTGACCACCGACAGGCACATCAAGGCCTATCTCGACGCGGTGCTCGAGGAGAACGATCCCGCGCAGTTCCAGCACGCGCTTGGTACGGTTGCGCGCGCACGCGGCATGCAGCTCGTGGCCGGTGAAGCGCGGACGACACGCGCCGGGTTGTACAAGGCATTGAGCAGCTCGGGGAACCCGGAATTCGCGACGGTCCTGCGGGTGATCGATGCGCTGGGGTATCGCTTCAAGGTCGTGGCGAACAAACCCGCAGTTGCGGACAAGCGACCGCGACGAATCGGCTGAACCGCAATCCAGGGGTCCGTCTCCAGCGCGCCATTGGTTTTCGCGCTGGGAAGTTCCTGCGCGCAAATCGGGATTCTCGGTCTGCACGCGCGCGGGCTGGGCCCATAGGGTAGGTGAGTCTTCCCACTTGCAGCCGCATCTTGCGTATATACAATACGGATATACGCGTTGTCAGGAGCGAAGCCAAGCGCAGGCGCAACCTCATCGACCACGGGTTCGACTTTGTTGATGCTGCCGCTGTCTTCGAGGGTGCGACCTTCACCTTCGAGGACGACAGGTTTGCTTACGGCGAATCCAGATTCGTGACGCTGGGCTTGCTGGCAGGGATTCCAGTATCGATTGCACATACGGAGACGCCCCATGAAATCCGCATCATCTCGTTCCGCAAAGCCACGAGTCGCGAAGCAGGGATCTTCGTCGCGGGTTTCCAGAACTGATCTGGCCAAGGTGAGGGCAATGTTGGACAAGGACGTGAAGCTCTCGGCGGAGCATCCCGAAGCGATGCTCAAGAATGTCGTCCGAGGCATCGCCCGGGTCGGACTCAGGCCGGTGCCACCCAAGGCTTCAATCTCCCTGCGCATCGATCAAGATGTCCTTGACTGGTTCAGGTCGCAAGGCGAGGGTTATCAGACGCGCATGAATGCCGTGCTCAAGGCATTTCGTGAGGCATCGAGCTAGGCGCATCCTGCACCCGCCCAGCGATTGCGCTACCCTCGCAGCTTGACCAACTGGGGAGTTGCCATGAAGTTTTCTTCCATCGCCGCGGGCTTCACCGCGCTCCTGCTGGCCTTCGCTGCCAGCGCCCAATCGACAGACGGGCCTGCGCCCGCGCCGAAATACCCGGCCTACCCCAGCGAAACCCCCGACAAATTCACCCCGACCGCCGACGGCCACGACTACATCCGCCGCATCGTCGAAATCCCCATGCGCGACGGCGTCAAGCTGCACACGGTGATCCTGGTGCCCAAGGGCGCGCGCCACGCCGGCATCCTGCTCACGCGCACGCCCTACGACGCGGACACGCTCAGCGCCAACAGCCATAGCGGCAACCTGGCCGCGGCGTTGTACGGTTACGACAACGCGACCGACATCATCGTGGAGGATGGCTACATCCGGGTGATCCAGGACGTGCGCGGGAAGTACGGCTCGGAGGGCGATTACGTGATGAACCGGCCGGTGAGCGGCCCGCAGAATCCCACGCCGGTGGACGACGCCACCGACTGCTACGACAGCATCGACTGGCTGGTGAAGAACACGCCCGAGTCGAACGGCAAGGTCGGCATCCTCGGCATCTCCTACGACGGCTTCGAGCCGCTGATGGCGCTGGTCAATCCGCATCCGGCGCTGAAGGTGTCGGTGCCGATGAACCCGATGGTGGACGGCTGGATGGGCGACGACTGGTTCCACAACGGCGCCTTCCGCCAGCAGAACATGTCCTACATCTACGAGCAGGGCGCCACGCGCAAGAATGACGAAAAGTGGTGGAGCAACTACAACGACGAGTACGACCTGTTCATGCATTACGGATCGGCTGGCGCGATGGGCGCGGCTTACGGCATGGGCCAGCTCGGGTTCTGGAACAAGATCCTGGCGCATCCGGATTACGATGCGTTCTGGCGTGACCAGGCCGTGGATCGCCTGTTGGCGACGCAGCCGCTGAAGGTGCCGGTGATGCTGGTGCACAGCTTGTGGGGCCAGGAGGATATCTACGGTGCGCAGGCGGTGTATCGCGCGATCAAGCCCAAGGACAGCACGGGCCAGATGGTGAAGTTGGTGATGGGTCCGTGGTTTCATGGCCAGGAGATTGAAGAAGCCAGTTCACTGGGCGCGTTGCGATTCGGTACCGACACAGCCAAATATTTCCGCCAGCACATCTTGCGTCCGTACCTGGCGCAATACCTGAAGGACGGCGCGCCGAAGGCGGACATCGCGCCGGTGACTGCGTACGAGACCGGTGGCAATCGCTGGCAGCGCCTCGACCGTTGGCCGCTGGCCTGCGCTGAGGGCTGCGCCGCGCCGTCGCGCAAGCTCTATCTGCAGGGCAACCATCGCGTCGGATTCGATGCGCCTGCCGGCGGTGTCGCCTTCGATGAGTACGTGTCCGATCCCGCCAAACCGGTGCCGTTCCGCGCGCGTCCGATCCAGCCGATCGGCTACGTGCCGCCCATGACCTGGACACAGTGGCTGGTCGACGATCAGCGCGAAGCCTCAGGCCGCACTGACGTGATGACCTATGTCAGCGAGACGCTGTCGGCACCGATCAAGATCGCCGGCGCGCCGGAAGTGAACCTGGTGGCATCGACGTCAGGCACCGACAGCGATTGGGTGGTGAAGTTGATTGACGTTTACCCGGACCAGGTCGCCGAGCAGCCGGAGATGGGCGGATACCAGCTCGCCGTGGCGATGGACATCCTGCGCGGCCGCTATCGCGAGGGCTTCGAGGTGTCGAAGCCGATTGCTGCCAACGCCGCGCTCGGCTATCGCTTTGCGCTACCCAACGCCAATCATGTCTTCCTGCCCGGCCATCGCATCATGGTGCAGGTACAGTCGAGCTGGTTCCCGCTGTACGACCGCAATCCGCAGACCTTCGTGCCCAGCATCTTCAACGCAAAGCCCGCGGATTACCGCGCAGCCACGCAGCGGATCTATCGCGGCGGGACGGCGGGGCAGGGCAGCTTCATTGCGTTGCCGGTGGTGCAGGCATCCGCCGACTGATTTCAGGGGGTGACGCCTATAACCGGGGATGGCGCTGTACTACATCGCGTTTGAGACAGCGGCTGCACGATTCGTCCTACTGCGACGAATCGTGCCATGCCCCCAAAAGTCCGCGAAGTACTCGAGCTTCTCCATAGGAACGGATGGCGCCAAGTCGACCAAGTCGGCAGCCACCGCCAGCTGAAGCATCCAGAACGAGCCGGGCGCGTGACAGTCGCCGGCAAACCGGGGGATGATGTCCCGGCCGGGCTGCTCAAGAGCATCCTTCGTCAAGCCGGGCTCAAGAGGTGATGTCCATGCGCTATGCCATCGTGATTGAAAAGACGGAAGCCAACTACGGGGCTTACGTGCTCGACTTGCCTGGCTGCGTTGCCACCGGCGCCACCATCGAGGATGTGGAGCGCGACATCCGTGGCGCAATCGAATTGCATCTGGCCGGCATGCGCGAAGATGGCGAGCAGATTCCTGTCCCCACTAGCCAGGTCGAGTATGTGGATGTGGCGGCCTGAAGGTCGCGCCCTGTCCTAGCTGGCACGCGCAGACGCGGAAGTTTGCGGCGGGTGAGAGACGCCCTTGCAGCCCGGCCTGCGCGACCTGCGATTGCGCGCCGAACACCCCGCACATGATCGGGGGCTGAAGACTTGAATTTACGGCGAGCCTAGGTCTCGGCGTCCTCTACCTTCGGCGTCAGCTCCACCACGATCTCTTCCAGCGCCGCGATATCCGTCTCCAGGGCGGCGTACATCTCGCTCTGGCGCGTCATCAGCGCTTCGATGCGGTCGGCCTGCTTGAGCTTCTTGAGCTCGCCGTCGAACAGCAGCCACTGCGTGGTCAGGTGTTCGACGTTGGTCTTGGCGTAGTGGCGCATTTCCTTGAGCTGGTTCACGGTGTCGCTCACGTGTTCAAGCGGGGTCTTGGTATCAGCAGTCATGGCAGCCTTCCTTGGATGGACAATATTGGCTGAAGACTACTCGCACCAAGCTGGCTGCCAGCGAAACGGGGTCATGGCCATGGCCCGACAGATAGCCCGTCGGGGCGCCGCCTCTCGCCGCCTTTCGCCGCATCACGCCGCATCACGCCGCATCACGCCGACGGCCGCCCTCAGAGCATCCGCTTCAGCGTATTGTCGCGGCGATAGAAGTGGTGCCACAACGCCGCAGCAATATGCAGCCCGATCACGTAATAGAACACCGTGCCGGTCCAGCCGTGGATGGTCTC
>JBKJMY010000091.1:0-3701 GCA_046596115.1 Arenimonas sp. | reverse complement strand
ATTGCCGTCGACAAGGCGCGCGAGATCGCCGCCGGCGGCAAGGCCATCGGCACCACCGGCCGCGGCATCGGCCCGGCGTATGAAGATAAAGTCGCCCGTCGCGGCGTGCGCGTCGCCGACCTGCAGTATCCCAGGGAACTCGCCGACAAACTGCGCGAAGTCCTCGACTACCACAACTTCGTGTTGACCAAGTACCTGCATGTGGACGCGGTCGACTTCCAGCAGACGCTCGATGAGGCGTTGGAGTTTGGCGCGTACGTCAAGCCGATGGTGGCTGATGTTGCGGGCTTGCTGCATGACCTGCGCAAGCGCGGCGAGCGGGTGATGTTCGAGGGCGCGCAAGGCTCGCTGCTCGACATCGACCACGGCACCTATCCCTACGTCACCTCCAGCAACACCACCATCGGTGGCGCGCTGGCCGGCACCGGCGTGGGCGCGGACGCGATCGACTACGTGCTGGGTATCGCCAAGGCCTACGCTACGCGCGTTGGTGGCGGCCCGTTCCCGACCGAGCTGCACGACGCGGTCGGCGAGGACATCCGCAAGCGCGGCGCCGAGTTTGGCGCCACCACCGGGCGGCCGCGGCGCTGCGGCTGGATCGATATCGTCGCGCTCAAGCGTGCCGTCGCCATCAACGGGATGACCGGGTTGTGCATCACCAAGTTGGACGTGCTCGACGGCATGCCAACGCTGAAGATGTGCATCGCCTACAAGTACCGCGGCAAGCAGACCGAGTACGCGCCGCTGGATGCAGCCGGTTGGGACGAGATCGACCCTGTGCACCTGGAATTTCCGGGCTGGAGCGAGCACACCGCCGGCATCACCCAGTTCTCGAAATTGCCGGCTGCTGCGCGCGCTTACCTGCGTTCGCTGGAGGAACTGGTCGGCTGCCCGCTGGCGATCGTGTCCACGGGACCGGATCGCGACGCTACGATGGTGCTGCGCGATCCGTTCGCCTGAGCGGATCGCGCCGGAGTGCTAGCCGCGGGTCATGTGGACTCGCGGTAGCGCGCCGGATCAGCTGACGAAAAACGGCTCGGGTAGCTGTCCAGCCAAGCGGCGTGCATGCATCGTCTCGAACGCGGATTCGATGTTGCGACAGAAGGCATCGGTGTCGAACAGTGCGGCCGACGCCCGGCCTGCCAGCAATCGAGCACGCAACTCGGCAAGCAGGGCCGGCTTGCTGGCCAGCGCCAGCGCCCTGGCCTCGTACTCGGCAAGGTCGCGGCAGACCATCTCCGGCAGGCCCGCTGCCGTCACCAGGCTCGCGGCGACGCGGCCAGCGAAGGCGCCGCCCTGGCAGGTGAGCACCGGCAGGCCCGCCCACAGCGCGTCGCTGGCGGTGGTGTGGGCGTTGCAGGGCAGGGTATCGAGGAACAGGTCGGCCAGTGCATGGCGTGCCAAGTGGTCTGGCAACGGCACGCGTGGCGCGAACACCAGCCGCGATGGCGTCACGCCGGCCAGGTTGGCTTCAGAGCGCAGGGCGCGTGCGGCATCGGGATTGTCCTGGATCAGCCACAGCACGCTGCCCGACACGCGCTTGAGCAGGCGCATCCAGACTGCGAACACCGCCGGCGAAATTTTGTAATTGTTGTTGAAGCAGCAGAACACGACGCCGCGCGCCGGCAGGCCCGCTTCGGCGCGGGTCGGCGTGATGGGTGCAATGCTGCGATGGCGATCGTTGACCTGGTAGCTGCCAGGCAGATGCACCAGTCGCTCGCCATACCAAAGTTGGTGGGCTGGCGGCGCGACGATGGGATCGGCCAGCAGATAGTCGATGTACGGCGCGCCCATGGAGCCCGGATAGCCCAGGTAGGACACCTGGATCGGCGCCGGGCGGCGCGCCAGGATGCCGGCGCGGTTGCCGGTGGTGAAGCCTTTCAGATCCACCGCGATGTCCACGCCGCGCTCGTGCAGCAGGCGAGCTGCCGCCACGTCGCTGAGCTGGCGTGCATCCAGGAAATGATCGAAGCGAGGCAGCAGCCGGCGCCGCATCGCGTCATCGCTGTCCGGGCCGAACGACAAGGCGATCAGCTCGAAACGTTCGCGATCATGCAGTTCGAACAGCTCCGCCATGAGGTAGCTGGTGGCATGTTCGTGGAAATCCGCCGACAGGTAGGCAAGCCGGATGCGTTCGCCGGCCGCGCGTGCGGGCGCAACCGGGAATGCGGGCATTGGCGGATGGAAATCCGCCACGTAGCGCTGCGCGCAAACCAGTTGCGCGTCGGGCTGGTCGCAAATCGCCAGGAAGGAAAACGGCACGTCCATCTGTTTGCCGGCGCGTACGCCAGCCACGATGGCGGCGACTTGCGCGTCATACTCCCGCCAATCGCAGGCGTACAGCTGCGAATGCAGGCGATTGCTCGCCGCATAGGGATAGTCCGGACGACTGGCATGGAGTCGAGCGAAGGCGCCGGCAGCCTCGCCGTAGCGTTTGAGGTCGCGCAGGGCAGCGCCGCGGTTGTTGTGCAGCTCCACCGCCGACGGGTCGATCTCAAGCGCCAGGTCGTAGCAGGCCAGCGCATCCTGCGGACGATGCAGTCGTGCCAGCGCGTTGCCCTTGCCGACGATCGCCGGCAAATTGCGCGGGTCGATTTCCAATGCCTGGTCGAACGATAGCAATGCCTGCGCAAACCGCCGCAAGGCAAACATGACCCGGGCACGGCCCAGCAGCGGTTCCCAGCGCCCCGGCATCCGGCGGGAGGCTTCTTCAAAGCTGGACAGGGCATGGTCCAGGCGGCCCACGGCGTGCAGGCTGACGCCCAGATTCGACCAGCCGGCACCGGATGGCGATTGCGCCAAGTGGTTTTCAAGTATGACGATGGCTTCGCGGTGCTTGCCCGCCGCCTGCAACTCGCGCGCCTGCGCCAGCGCATCGGCGCTGCTGCCAACCGGTGGCGTGTTTTCCTGGGTCATGTCTGCTCCGCGATCTGTCCGCGAAGTTTACCCCGCGCCGACCGAGGGGTCAGGTTGGCCGCGCTTCAAAAATCAGCAGTGTCGAGGTGGCGGACGCATACAGGCGGCCCTGCGAATCCATCAGGCGCGCTTCGGCGAACGCGATCCGCCTGCCGATCGAGACGACTTTTCCTTCCGCTTCCATCGGCCCGGTCTGGGTGGTGATGGCCTTGTGGTAGGCGACCTTGAGTTCGAGCGTGGTGTAGCCCTGGCTCGCGTCGAGGCTGGCGTGCACCGCGCAGCCACAGGCGGAGTCGAGCACGGTCGCGGCATATCCGCCGTGGGCCACGCCCATCGCGTTATAGGCATGTGGCCCCGGCGCCGCGCGGAATACTGCGCGGCCTGGTTCTACCTGCGCCAGCGTGAATTGCATGGTCTCGCCGATCGGTATCCCGGACTGGTCGTTGAGCAGGGCCTGCATCATTTGCAGGCCAGTTTTCGGCTGACCGCGGTGTGAGTCGTTGTCCATCGTGGTTTCCGTCAGTGAGCCAAGCCCTGGCAAGCCAGGCGCCGGGCGCACGGGCAATGGCAAGCACCAGCCGACCATACACCGCCGCTGCGCGCAAAAAAGAACGAGCCGTCGGGCTGGGGTCCGGGGACCTGCGCGACGGCTCGTTGATTTTTCAATGTGGTGCCCAGGAGAGGACTCGAACCTCCACGGTTTTACCCGCTAGTACCTGAAACTAGTGCGTCTACCAATTCCGCCACCAGGGCCTGCTCACGCACGGGGCGAGAGAGCCGCATAA
>JBKJMY010000287.1:0-8629 GCA_046596115.1 Arenimonas sp. | reverse complement strand
CAGGAACACATCGCCGCCAAGCGCCTGCTGCTCAACGAAGTCGGCGCGGTGAACCTGAGCCTGGACCAGCCGATCGGATTTGAAACGCACCAGGACAATCGCGCCCTCGGCAGCTTCATCCTGATCGACCGCCAGAGCCTGGCGACGGTCGCCTGCGGCACGCTGGACTTTGCCCTGCGCCGCGCCGCCAACGTGCACTGGCAGGCGCTGGACGTGGACCAGTCGGCGCGCGCGACGCTGAAGGGACAGTCGCCGCGCTGCCTGTGGTTCACCGGCCTGTCGGGATCGGGCAAGTCGACCATCGCCAACCTGGTCGAAAAGCGCCTGGTCGCTGGTGCCCCCCACACCTACCTGCCCGGTGGCGCCAACGTCCGCCATGGCTTGCACCGGGACCTCGGCTTCAGTGACGAGGACCGGGTCGAGAATATCCGCCGCGTCGCGGAAGTGGCGCGCCTGATGGTGGACGCTGGGCTGATCGTGCTGGTCTCGTTCATCTCGCCGTTCCGCAATGAACGACGGATGGCGCGCGACCTGTTTGCCGCGGGCGAATTCCTCGAAGTTTTCGTGGATACGCCGCTGGCGGTATGCGAGTCGCGCGACGTGAAGGGGCTGTATTCCAAGGCGCGCGCCGGAAAATTGCCGAACTTTACTGGGATCGATTCGCCCTACGAAGCCCCCGAACGCGCCGACATGGTGCTGGACACGCAATCGGTGTCAGCCGATCGCCTGGCCGAGCAGGTGGCGGCGCGCGTCCTGGAGTAGTGCGCGTCTTGAAGTAGCACGCGTCTTGAAGTAGCACGCGTCGCTGGCCAGGACGCGCGCGGACGCCGCGGGGTCAGCAGCAGCCGTCCTCAGCAGCGGCCCTCCTCAGCAGCAGCCGTGGTCGCCGAACTCCGTGCTGCCAGCGGCCACACCGACACCACGCGTCAAGCCTTTTTCACCCGCCTGGAAATGCTCGGAGATCACCCGGGCAACGGTCTTGGTGACGCGCTTGCCGGTCGGGATGTGCAGGAACTCATTCGGGCCGTGCGCATTGGAATGCGGGCCGAGCACGCCGGTGATCATGAATTGCGCGCCGGGGAATTTTTCCCCCAGCATGCCCATGAACGGGATCGTGCCGCCTTCGCCCATGTACATCGCCGGCGCGCCGAAGAACTCCTGGCTGGCGTGGTTGATGGCGTGCTCCAGCCAGGGCGCGAGGGTCGGCGCATTCCAGCCAGCCGAACTCTTTTCCACTTCAAATTCCACGACCGCGCCGTAGGGCGGATCGGCGGTGAGCAATTGCCGCAGGTGTTCGCTCGCGGCACGCGGATCCAGGGTCGGCGGCAGGCGCAGGCTCAGCTTGACCGCCGTGCTCGGGCGCAGGACGTTACCCGCACTGGTCAAGGCCGGCAAGCCATCGGCGCCAGTGACCGAAAGCATCGGGCGCCAGGTCCGGTTGAGCACCATTTCGGTCAGGTCGCTGGTCATCGGGCGCATGCCAGGCAAGAACGGGAACTTGTCGAATACGTCGTCGCCGAGCACCTCGGCGGCGCGACGCGCCTGCTGGAGCCGCTGCTCGGGAATCTCGACGTGCAATTCGTCCACCACGATGCGTCCGGTCGCCGAGTCCTCGAGGCGCGACAACAGCTCGCGCAGGATACGGAAACTCGACGGCACGATGCCCGAGGCATCGCCCGAGTGCACGCCTTCGGTCAACACCTTTACGCGCAGATTGCCGCCGGCCAGGCCGCGCAACGAGGTGGTGCACCAGAGTTGGTCGTAGTTGGCGCAACCCGAATCCAGGCACACCACCAGCGACGGCTTGCCGATCCGGTCGGTGAGGTGGTCCACGTAGGCGGGCAGGTCATAGCTGCCGGATTCTTCGCAGGCTTCGATCAGCACGACGCAGCGCGCGTGCGGCAGGTCCTGATCCTGCAGGGCGCGGATGGCCGTGAGCGAACCGAAGATCGCGTAGCCATCGTCGGCACCGCCGCGGCCATAGAGCTTGTCGTCCTTGAGCACCGGCTTCCACGGACCCAGGTCATCGGCCCAGCCGGTCATTTCCGGCTGCTTGTCCAGGTGGCCATACAACAGCACGCAATCGCTGCCTTGGCCATCCACCTCGATGAAGATCAGTGGCGTGCGGCCGGCGAGCCGAACCACTTCCACAGTCATGCCCTTGATCGGTTGCTTGCGCGCCCAGTCGGCGAGCAGGTCGGTGGCGGCATCCATGTAGCCGTTCGCTTGCCAATCGGCATCGAACATCGGCGACTTGTTGGGGATTCGAATGTATTCGACAAGACGCGGGACGATATCGCCGTCCCAAGCTTCGTCAACCAGGCGGTCGGTGCGTTGGGTATCCATCAAATGCGTTGTGTCCTTCGGTATCCGGTTGATTCTAGCCGAGGGCGTGGGAAAAGGCTGACTCCAAGCCAAGCCTGCACCCTATGTCGCAATTCGTCGGGCACTGATGCCCCCACCCGGATGCCGCGCAGACACTGGCTGCACCGGGCGCACAACGCCCCGGACCCACCGTCTGGAGAAGCTGAATGAAGACTTTTCGCCTGTTGCTGCGTGCCGCCCTCCTGGCGGTCCTGTTGAGTGGTCCCGCCCTTGCCGGCGGCGAGCACGTGAACATCAATACCGCCGATGCGGCCACCCTTGATCGCGTCCTGGATGGTGTCGGGCCTTCCAAGGCCGAGGCCATCATCCAGTACCGCAAGGCGAACGGCGCGTTCCGCAGCGCCGACCAGCTCGCCTCGGTCAAGGGTATTGGCCTTGCCACCGTCGAGCGCAACCGGGATCGCATCGTCGTCGCGGGTGCTGCAGCGGCCGCGCAGTCAGCTGCCGGCAAGCCGACGTCCGCATCCAAACCGACCGCCGCAGCCAAACCGACGGCCAAGCCCGCCGCCCGCCCGGTCGGCAAAGTCGCTGCCAGCCGTTAGTCCCACCGAGATGGCGTCGCGCGCCAGCGCGCGGCGCCATCCGATGTCCCCATCCGATGTCCCCATCCGATGTCCCCATCCCGGAGCTCGCCATGCAATCACGAACTGCCATCCAGCCGGATGACACGCGGCATGCTGCATCCCGTGCGCAGGACCGCGCGTCGCCCGGACAGGGACCCGGTGCCGCCGACATGACCGCACACTTCATCACCGTTGCCAGCCTGTTCAGGCGACCGCTTTTCCTCGACGCGGACGCGGCGCGCGCAGTTTCCCGCTGCCAGCCAGATCCCGCCATCTGGGGGCGCGCTGGTTGCCTGGCGTGGGTGCTGATGCCGGACCGGTGGCATGGCCTGGTGCTGGTGCCATCGGATGAGTCGCTCGATGCATTGGTGCGACGTTTCAAGGCGATCACCGCGCGTGCCGTCGAGCCACGGTTCCGCATCAATGGTTGGTTGTGGGGTCGTGGTTACAACCAGCGCGTGCTCGAGCGTCATGAAGACCGGCTTGCGGTCGCGCGGCACCTGGTCTCGAATCCGGTCCGTGCGGGCCTGGCCAAATCCGTCGGCGCCTGGCCGTACTGGGACGCCGTGTGGCTTGGCGCCGGGGTGTCGCGCGACGCGCGGGCCTGAGCCATGCAGATGCGACTTGCCGCGCCGTCATCCCCGCGTCGACAATGGTCGGGTGAACGTCACGCTCATCCCGGCCAACGAATATCGGCGCGAACGCTGGAAGAACGGCCTCGGTTGGACGCGCGAAATCGCGCGCTGGCCAGCCGGTTCGGAGCATTGGGACTGGCGGGTATCGATCGCGGACATTGACCACGACGCTGCATTCTCTGCGTTTCCCGGCGTCGGCCGCGAATTGGTCCTGCTCGCCGGCGAGGGAATGCGCCTGCATTTCGAGGATTCGGAGCCGGTCGTGCTCGCGCCGCCTTATGGCCGAATCCGTTTCGACGGCGCGCGCGCCGCACGCGCCGAACTACTCAGCGGCCCGACGACCGATTACAACCTGATGTGGCGTTCGGCCCGTGTCGAGGTCAGTCTGCTGCATCGGCCGCTGGTCGGCCCCATGCTGTTCTTCGCCGAGCCTGGCGTGCAGTGGTTGATCACGTTGCTCGGTGGGCGTGCGCTGGTGAAGGATCAGTTCCTGCCGCTGCACATGGAGCAGGGCGACTCGCTGCTGATCGGCGAGCGCGAACAGGGGCGGGTGGTCATCGAGGGCGGCGGCGAACTGTTGCTCGCCCGAATCTGCCGCATCGAGTCATCGGAAGTTCGGTTGCCGCCGTATCTCGGCGCCGTGCCGCTGGAAGCCTGAATCGATCAGGCCTGACCGTTCTAATCTCGGCCTTTTCAATTCCCGCCCGATCAATTCCCGCCCGCTCAATCCCAGCCCGCTCAATCCCTGTCGTCGCGGGTCCAGACTGCGCCATCTGCGACCTGCACTGGGAACACCACCGTCGGCATATAGGCGGGCGGGGCCGTTGCGGCTCCGGTGCGCAGGTCGAAACGCGCGCCGTGGCGCAGGCACTCGACTTCGAATCCATGGACCGGACCGCCCGCGAGTTCGCCGCCGTCATGGGTGCAAACGTCCTCGATCCCGTAGTACTGCCCGTCCACGTTGAACACCGCGATTGCCGTGTCGCCGTCATATGCCACCTGGAATTCACCGGGCAGCAGGTCTTCGCGCGCACACACCCGGATCCAGCCATTCATGGTGCAGCTCCGAAGATTTTTTCCAGCACCTCGAAGCGCAGGTCGTCGCGCAAAGGCAAGCCAAAGCGTGCATCGCCATAGGGGAAGGGCTTGGTGATGCCGGTGCGCCGATAGCCGCGTCGCTCGTAGTAGGCGATCAATGCGTCGCGGATATCGATCACGGTCATGCGCATCCCGGGGCAGTTCCATTCCGTGCGCACCAGGCGCTCCGCCTCGGCCAGCACCTGCGAGCCGGTGCCGCCGCCCTGGCGCCGTGGATCGACGGAAAACATGCCGAAGTAGCCGGTCCCATCTTCGACTGCAACATGGGCGCAGGCCAGCAGTGAACCGTCGCGCTCGACCAGCAGGATGCGGCTCATCGGGCGATCGAGAAGGGGCGCGATGTCGGCCAGGCTGGTGCGTTGCCCAGCGAGGAAGTCCGCCTCCGTGGTCCAGCCCGCGCGGCTGGCATCGCCGCGGTAGGCCGACTCCACCAGCGCGACCACGGCGGGCAGGTCGGCGAGTTTCGCGGCGCGAAACTGCAGTTGCACGGCTGCGGCATCGGCTGCGGCCTTGGCGGCGGGATTGGCTGCAGCGAGCGTTTGGTCCATGCGTCTGGCGTCCTTGAGGGATTCAGCCCAGCAGCTTGCGCACCTTGTGCAGCGCGGCCACCAGACGGTCAATGTCGTCGAAGTCGTTGTAGAACGCCAGCGAGGCCCGGCAGGTGGCGCTGGCACCCAGCGCCGCCATCAGTGGATGTGCGCAGTGCTGGCCGGAGCGCACGGCGACGCCCTCGAGGTCGAGCAGGGTCGCCAGGTCGTGGGCATGCGCGCCTGCGAGCTCGAAGGAAATCACTGCCGCCTTCTCGCGCGCGGTGCCAATGATGCGCAGGCCATCGATGGCTTCGAGTGCGCGCGTCGCGTAGGCCAGCAACTCCTGCTCGCGGGCTTCGATCCGGTGCATGCCGATCGCCTGCAGGTAGTCCACGGCGGCGCCAAGGCCCACGACACCGGCGATGTTCGGCGTGCCGGCCTCGAACTTGTGCGGCGGCGCGGCGAAGGTGCTGCCCTCAAAACTGACCTCGCTGATCATCTCGCCACCGCCCAGGAAGGGCGGCATGGATGCCAGGTGCTCGCGCCGTGCCCAGAGCGCGCCCGTGCCGGTGGGGCCGAGCATCTTGTGCCCGGTGAAGGCGTAGAAGTCGCAACTGATCGCCGCAATATCCACCGCCCGGTGCGGTACCGCCTGCGAGCCATCGACCACCGTGATGATGCCGCGACGCCGTGCTTCGCGGCAGATTTCGGCGACCGGATTGACCGTGCCCAGGACATTGGACACGTGTGTGATGCCGAGCAACCGGACGTCGGGTGTCATCGCACGCCACAGCGCATCGAGGTCGAGTTCGCCTGTAGGCGTCAGCTCGGCAACTGCGATGCGCGCGCCATTGCGTCCGGCTGCCAGCTGCCAGGGCACGATGTTGGCGTGGTGTTCCATGCGGCTGAGCAGGATCGTGTCGCCGGCGCCAAGTTTCGGCAGCGCCCAGCTGTAGGCGACCAGGTTCAAGGCCTGCGTGGTGCCGGAGGTGAGCACGAGATCGTCCGGCCGCACATTCACGAACGCAGCAAGCCGCTTGCGCGCCGACTCATAGGCGTCGGTCGCTTCCATGCCCAGTGTGTGCACGGCGCGCGAGACGTTGGCGTTGTAATTGCGATAGAACGCGTCCACGGCGTCCATCACGGCCGCCGGTTTCTGCGATGTATTGGCTGAATCCAGGTACACCAACGGCTTGCCATTGACCTCGCGCGCCAACAGCGGGAAGTCGGCGCGGATGGCGCGCCAGTCCGGCGTCGGTTGCAGCGCCGTCGCGGCTGCGAACTCTCCGCTCGCGATGCCAGCTCCCCGCTCACGATGCGATTGTCCACTCACGCTGCGAACTCCCCGACCTCGAGCAAGCGCGCTTCCAGGCGCGGAGACAGCAGCGCAACCAGATCGGCGTCAGCAATCACCGACAGCGCCTCGCGGCAAAACGCCAGCGTCAGCAGGGTGCGGGCCTCGGTATAGGGCAGGCCACGGCTGCGCAGGTAAAACAGCGCGGTCGGATCAAGTTGCCCTACCGTCGCGCCATGCGCCGCCTTCACTTCATCTGCATCGATCTGTAGCACGGGCTGGGTGTCCACCTCGGCCTGGTCGGACAGCAGCAGGTTCTTGTTCGACAACGCCGCCTCCGAACCGTCCGCACCCGCGTAGATATGGATGCCGCCATGGAATGCGAGTCGGCCGCGATCGGCTGCCAGCCCGCGCCAGAGCAGGTCACTGCGGGTATCGCGTGCGACGTGGCGGATATCGAGCTGGGTGTCGAGATGGCGTCGCCCCGAGGCGAGCAGCGCGCCGCCGCTTTCCACCGACGAGCCGGCGCCGAGCAAGGACACCGTCAAATCGTGGCGGCACAGGCCCGCGCCCAACTCCAGGTCGATGCGGCGAAGGACAGCATCGGCATCAAGCAGGGCGTGCGTGCGTTCAACCAGCGTCGCGCCGGCATCCTCGTCCTGAATCCGTGCATGGACCAGCTTCGCAGCGACGCCCAGGCGCAGCGCGACATGGTGGTTGGCGAAGTGGCGATGCGCGCCGCCGGCAAGATGGTGCTCGACCACGGCCAGGCGGGCGCCGTCGCCGAGGTCAATGCGATGGCGCAGGTGGAAGGCGATGTCGCGCTCGGCCGGTGCACCGACAAACACCAGGTGCACGGGCTCCTGCACATGGATACCGTCGGCGACTTTCAGGATCGCGCCGTCGCGCGACAGTCCGGCATTGAGGTCATCGAAGCTGTCGCGGCCGGATGCATCGGCGCTGTCGCCAGCCGTCGGTGTGTCTTGTGCGGCGTCGGCCAGGCGCGACCAGGCCAGGCCCGTGGGCAGGTCGTGCAGGTCAGACAGGGCCGCGTCGAAGCGCCCGTTGACGAACACCATGCGCGGCGTCGGGATGTCGGCGAGCAGTGCGGGATGCAGGCTGGGCGTCGCGGCATCGGCGACAAAACGGCGCGCGGACAGGGCGCGCAGCGAGGTGTACTTCCAGCGCTCGGCGCGTTGCGTCGGCAGGCCATTGTGTAATGCGCGATCGAGTGCCTCGCGCTGGCGTGCCTGCGCGCCCGCCTCGCCCGAAGCCGAAGCCGAAGCCGTTGTGGTCGCCGCAGCCGTTGTGGCGGCCGGGAAGTCGCGCAGCGATTCGAGCAGCGGGCTGATGGCCTGGCTCACGGCGCGACCCGCTCCTTGATCCAGGCATAGCCATGCGCTTCAAGCCCGAGCGCCAGCTCCGGGCCGCCGCTCTCGACGATCCGGCCATCGGCCAACACGTGCACATGGTCCGGGCGGATGTAGTCGAGCAGGCGCTGGTAGTGGGTAATGACCACCATCGCGCGATCCGGCGAACGCATCAGGTTGACGCCTTCGGCGACAAGCTTCAGCGCATCGATGTCCAGCCCGGAATCGGTTTCGTCCAAAATCGCCAGGCTTGGTTCAAGCAGGGCCATCTGGAAAATCTCGTTGCGCTTTTTCTCGCCGCCGGAGAAGCCTTCGTTCACCGCGCGATGCAGGAGGTCGTCGCGCATGCGCAGCACCGCCATCTTCTCGCGCACCAGCTTGAGGAACTGCATCGAATCGAGCTCGACCTCGCCACGCGCGCGGCGCTGTGCATTGAGTGCGGCACGCAGGAAGTAGGTGTTGTTCACGCCAGGAATTTCGACCGGGTACTGGAAGGCCAGGAAGATGCCCGCAGCAGCGCGCTCCTCGGGCTCGAGCTCGAGCAGGTCGCGGCCCTTGAAGCGCACACTGCCGCCAGTGACTTCGTAGCCTTCGCGCCCGGCCAGCACATTGCCCAGCGTGGATTTTCCGGCGCCGTTGGGGCCCATGATGGCGCACACCTCACCGGCGGCGACGTGCAGGGTCAGTCCGCGCAGAATGTCCTTGCCGGCGACGCGCACCTGCAGGTTGTCGATCTCGAGCATCAGTCAGCCGG